>JAJYCW010000041.1:6578-31576 GCA_021777995.1 bacterium | reverse complement strand
TGGTGCCATAATCCGGTGGCGTCCTGATGGCGGGCGCACCAATCGAAACACGCAGAAGCAAATTCGGGGTAGCCTGCATCCAGCAGGCCGCTAACAAACTCCGCCCCATCTCTGGGCCAGAAGTAGCCATAGCCGCCGCATGATACGAATTCCGGGTCAAATTCTGGAGCTGCAACCGCAACCCCTTCTTTACCACACAGCAGGGGGAGACAGAGTAGCGACCGCTCATATGCCTCCTGCAGATGCTTTGGGATGACTGCCGCGGGGTGGCTATTGCCCCCCTTCAGTACCCCAATGAGGCGATTTACTCCTGGTTCAAGCACCTGTCTGTCAACCGACACCCTGGCGTCACAGAGAGCGGAATGTTGCGCGTCCTGCAGCGAAGCAAACTTCTCTAGTGCCTCGTTATCACTCGATGCAGTAACAATTATGAAGGTAAACGTGGCAGTACTGCCAGATTCTAGAGTAACCCGTCGCCCCATTGCCCAGTTAACATCGCCAATCTCAAGGTCTTGCTTGTTAAGCCAGCCGTCGTTAAGATCGTAGAGTGCGTTGTTACCCCAATTCCGTCCGGCTTTGCCGCATTGCCACATCTGCAGCAAATCACCACCAAACACTGCTGTAGTGGCCCTATGTCGCTGAACGAGGGCATCATGTTGAGCGTCGTAGTAAACACCGTTTCCAGTTCGCATACCGTCGATGTTCCAGTCACCGAAGTTGAAGAGGCCTAGTTCCTGAGTGTCAACACAGTGATTAGTCACGCTGATAAGTCGATGTATGGCAGCGCCATGCTCAGGCACAACGTCATGGAACTCCAGGCTTAGTTCAAGCCCGGGTGCATTCAGCCTCGTCACCAGAATATTCGTACGCGGTTGGTAGAACTGTTCCCGGGTGAACTCGTCGCCCCAACACCAATGGAGACTGCCAAACCCCGCGGCTCCTCTGTACACGCAGGGCATGCACTGATAGACATGCTGTGCGTGGTCGCGATAGGGATAAAACCAGCCCATGATTTCACCTGCGGGGCCAACCGAAATCAGGACATCCTCATTCCCAATCGTTGCCGAGGGGAGATAAACGGGCATAACTAAAAAACCTCCTGTTTGGGGTGCACCAGTTGCTGCACCATGTCAATCCTTGTCATACAAACTGTTGGATACTACCGGTACAGGAAGCATCTCGTAAGACCGGCAGAAGGCAGCAAGCCCTGTGCACCAGCACACATGTGCGACTGCATCGAGAACATACAACCAAACCCACGCAATTCACTAAATATGCTTACTACCTTTGTGTGCGATGAGTGCACGAATGCGTTTTAACTGTACCACCGCGATTAGATCACCCTTAATCTTGCTGGCGTGTGCCCATGCGGCCTCCGACTTACGAAGGTGCCCGGTAAGCTCGTAGCAGTGCGCAAGACCATGCCATGTTAACATTGGGCAAGGGTATTTTACTGCCTGTTCGTAGTACGGCAGGGCCAACGCTGGTTTGTGAAGGTGAAGCCAGTAAAATTGCCCCAACTCATCGTACATGTAGAAGTTGTTCTTATTGGCTGCCAAACCCTGTTTAAGGAACGACAGTCCACTTGCAGTGCGGTCGGTAGACCATAGCAGCCACGCCGCGTTGCTGTAGGCCTCCACGTTATGTGGATCACCCTGCACAACAACCCTGCTCATGTTGATAACGTGGTTGTACTCGCCGTGGTCAAAATGCTTGTCGCACCCGGAAAAAAGATCGTTGAGCGTGTTTGCGAGTATCGCATTTGCCGCTTGAGCATCGGTAACACGTCCAGGGTTTGCGCCTGCGGATTGATAGGCCGCTCCATTGTTAGAAAACGAACGCTTCGCAGGCGCGGCGCTATGCGGTGCTGCCAGTACGATAGTTGCATTGCTAATTAGAACGATTGCCGCGGCGAAGCGCGAAAGCTGGTGCATCTTGTCCTCCTCCATGAAATGCTGTGCGCGTGCAAGGTGTTGCTACCTTAATATTGTTAGCGCATACCGTGCGGCATCCGCAACAGACGGATCCTTGCTATGCGCTAGTCTTACCAGTGCAGTACGTGTAGAAGGATCCCCAATACTGCCGAGCGCAAGTGCAGCAGCGCGTGGTATGGCGTCGTCAGTGTCATGAAAGGCCGCATAAACTAGTGCTGGTATTGCTTTGGCGTCGCGTAATCTCCCCAGTGCACGCGCACTCTGTTCCCTAACATCTTCATTGGCATCTTTCAAGCTTTTCAACAGGGCGGGCAATGCTGCCTTATCACCAATGACACCCAGAGCTTGTGCTGCAGTGAACCGCACGATCCTACTAGGATCACGCAAAGCATCTTCTAGAGATAGTACCGCAGAACGGTCATGCAAGTGCCCCAGTGCACCCGCTGCCGCGGCACGCATATTGGCATTACTATCATGCAGTGCGCGCAAAAGTACCGGAGCGGAGGCCTTGTCGCCTTGCTCACCCAGGGCATAGGCGGCATAGTATGCGGCCTCTCGGTGAGTTCCCGTTACGTCCTCACGCACCAACTGTGTTAGTGAACGATCTGCAATGGGATTACTAGACTGCGCCAAACCTGTGGCAGCAGTCATGGCAACTTCCGCCGAGGGGTCTGAAAGCGAGGCAGCCAGCTGTTTACAGGCTGCTATGGTATGGAGGTCTCCCAATGCAATTGCCGCCTCCAACCTAACACGCTTATTATGGTCGCTACGAAGTGCCAATATGAGCGGCTTTACTGCGGTTGTGGCCCGCAAAATACCCAACCCACGGGCCGTAGCCGCGCGCACCTGCCAGTGTGCGTTGTGCATAAATGGCAGAAGTGATGAGATTGCATCGCGGTCGCCGAGGATGGAGAGTAGCCGGATGACTCGTGCTGCAGAATCCCATGAAGATCGTCTCAGGCTACCCACCAGGGTTGGCTCATCTGCCCGGGTCACTATATTGGCTAGTTCTCGTTCTGCGGCTTCACGCTTTATGTATTTTGAGGCCCCACATTGTAAGAGAAGATGGTGAACTAACAGATCATGGTTGGCGCTAGAAGTGGCTTCAGTTCGAAAGCTAGTAGTACTTCTGCGCGGTGGGAGCAGGGCCAAACATGGCGCTGCAAACCAGGCAACAGCAATGGGCACAGCAAACAGACATACCTTGCTGCGGCGGGCGCACATTATGCCAACCGCTCGTCTATCAGCCGATTTACTTCTTTTGGATCGGCCTTCCCCCCGGTTGCCTTCATTACCTGACCTACCAGGAAGCCTTTTTTTCCAACGAGTCCCTTTTCCTTAATGTCATTCACAATGTTCGTATTGTCATCCAGCACCTTCGCCACAGCTGCAGCAAGGGCACCCGTATCTCTCATAACCAGGAGCCCTTCCCGTTCCGCTATTGTGTCAGGATCGTCACCCGTAGCGAACATTCGCTCTATAAGGGATTTTGCCAGCTTTCCGCTAATGGTTCCATTGTTGATCATGGTAATCATGGCACCCAGCTGCTGTGGCGTTATCTTGCAGTTGCTGATGTCACCGCTATCAGCATTTAATAGTCGGCTTAAGTCTCCCATGATCCAGTTTGCAGCAGACCGTACATCTCCACATGATGCTGCCGCTAGCTCAAAATAATCGGCCAACACCCGCGTTTCAGTAAGTTGCGAAGCATCCGCCGCATTAAGGCCATACTCACTTTGAAACCTGCGCATCTTAGCATCCGGAAGCTCTGGCATGGACGCTCGAATCTGTTCAATCCATTCGTCGGTGATCTCGAGGGCTACCAGGTCAGGATCCGGAAAATAGCGATACTCTTGCTCTACTTCCTTGCTGCGCTGTGAATATGTTGCCCCACGCGCTTCATTCCAGCCCCGGGTCTCCTGTGCTACCCGCTCGCCATTCTCAAGCAGAGAAATCTGTCGGTCTACCTCGTATTCGATTCCTCGCTGCACAGCGCGAAAAGAGTTGAGGTTTTTGATTTCCGTTTTGGTTCCAAATGTGCTGTTTCCAAGTTTACGGACGGAGACATTTGGTTCACACCTTAAGGATCCCTGCTCCATCTTACCGTCGCACACGCCCAAGTAGGTCAGAATTGCCCTTAATTTCATGAGGTATGCGCGGGCCTCATCGGCGGAATGAATGTCTGGAGGGAACTCGGTCACAATTTCCATGAGCGGAACCCCGGCGCGGTTGAGATCCACAAAGCTATTATTGCCCACTGTATGAAAGAGTTTGCCAGTATCCTCCTCCAGGTGTACCCTGCGAATGTGAACACGCTTTGTTTCGCCGTTCACTTCTATATCTATCCAGCCCCCGGTGCCAATGGGGCAGTCATACTGGCTTATCTGGTATCCCTTTGGCAGGTCAGGATAAAAGTAATTTTTGCGATCGAAACGCGCATGGCGAGTTATGGAACAATTAAGGGCTAGAGAAGTCAAGATCACAAATTCAACTGCTTTGCGGTTAGGTACGGGAAGACTGCCAGGCAAGGCTAGGCACACCGGGCAGCAGCGCGTGTTAGGATCACCGCCAAATTGATTGCGACAACTGCAGAACATCTTACTTTCGGTAAGAAGCTCCGCATGGCACTCCATACCTACAACGGGTTCATAATCAGACATTCAGATTTCCCTAATACAACAGATAATTTGAAGAGCTAGAGCATGCATTGAAGCAGGAGAACATCATTCCAGCGATTAAACTTGTAAACCGCTTGCTGCAGCCGTCCTGCCTCACTAAATCCGCAACGTTTATGGAGCGAAATACTGGCCGAATTGCTGGCATCTACAAGGGCAACAATGGAGTGCATGTTCATATTGGCAGCAATCGGAATCAGAGGCCGAAGCAGGGCAGTCCCCACCCCCTTGCGCCTGTTGCCCGCCGCTACGTAAACGGAGTTCTCTACAGTGAACCTATACCCGGGCCTGTTGTGAAATCGGCCGAAGGATGACCAGCCGGCAATTACGCCTTCGAACTCCGCTACCAGAACCGGGAATCCCGCCGCCGTTCTCTCTTCGAACCAGGCGAGCCGCGTTTCAAGAGTCTGCGGCTCAATGTCAGCGGTTGCCATGGTATTAAGCACGGCATCGTTATAGATATCCAGAACAGCAGGCATATCCTCCCGAACGGCCTGTCGAACATCCAACCCCATCGCTGTGCGCTCCAGCTAAAATGATACTGCGTACCGCAAGCAGTTCTCTGCCCGCAATACGCAGTATACCCGCTGATACCTTGCCCATCTGCAGATGACCTGCTAGCGGGAAGGTATAAGATCCGCTTTGGGAACTACTATTCGGTCTGGCACGATCTTTTTCGGAATGAAACTGGTGTCAAGAAAGCTCGATACGGGCATAACTTTCTTAAGCAGACCTGCCTTTACAGCATCGTCCTCAATGGAGAGCATATCCTGATTAGTGGGAGTTAGATCGGTGTATTTCACGCGCCATACCGGGCTGGTAAGCACATATTTCAATAACTTAGGATCCTGACGGAAATAAGGCGCTGCGACCTCGGCTGCCTGTACTCGATGTGTTTCCGCCCAGGCTCCACTGTCGGCAATACCCTTAACAAGGGCGCGTACCTCTGCTGGGTGGTTCCGGATCAGTTTGTTACTGGCTACCATCACGCACGAGATGAAATGGGGCCAGAGTTGATCGGAGTAGTAGAGCACCTTGCCTATCCCCAACATTTCAGCTTTACCAGCGAACGGCTCACCCACAAAATATCCCGCTATAGAATGTGTGGCAAGTGCTGTGGGCATATCCGGCGGGGCCAATTGAACGAAGTGGATGGAGTTTTCTGGCATTCCCAGGTGACGCATAGCATGCAGCAGTACGAGATACTGATTGCTGTCGAAACTTGGGACTGCAATGGTCTGCCCTTTCAGATCCAGCAGACTTTTTGCTTTGCTGTGGATACCAACTACCATGGTAGAACCATCCCGATGACCCAGGTAGACGATTTTACAGCCAACACCCTTCGCTACCATCTGCATAGCCATGGGGGCAAGCATAAACGTGGCTTGCAGCCTGCCGGCCTCGAAGGCCTCCGTTATGGTGGGCCAGTCGTGGTACAGTTCGCTATCAAAGCGCATGTTTTTACTGTGCCTGGTGGCGAACGCCGTCACAGGGCATGTAAGGTGGCATGTAACGGGAAGGAAGCCAACCTTCAGCACGTGGATCGTTCCGGATCCGTCATCGGCTGCCTGCTGCCTATTCGTCCAGGGGTGGTACCGCAGAACGGCGAGGGCAGTGAGCGCCACCACAAGTTGCGCACCCGTTTTCACCGACGCGCTGATTCTCATGATCTATCCTCCATTCCCAAAGCGCGTAGCAGCTTCTTAACTGAACTGGTCACGCTCTCCCCGGTTAGGGGTCGGGGTCGTATGTCCTCACCTGGCACCAACTCCAATTTGAGTGTCGCCGGCCGGGTACTCAATACAATCACGCGATCGGCAAGTTGAGCGGCCTCCTCAACATCATGGGTAACAAACACGATCGTACGTGGCTGCTCAGAGAGTATTCGCACAAGCTCGGTTCGCATCTGGAGCCTGGTGAGGTAGTCCAGGGCAGAAAACGGCTCATCCATGAGCAGCACCTCACTGCTTCCCGCAAGAGCGCGAGCGAGTTCTATACGCTGGCGCATCCCGCCAGAAAGTTCGTGGGGATAGGTGTTTGCCGAACCTGCCATACCGACTAACTCGAGCATTTGAGACCTGGCTGCGTCTCTTTCTCGTCGATCCCGGATGGACCGCAGTGCGAGTTCTACATTTTCGCCGGCTGTCATCCAGGGCAGAAGTCCGCCATGTTGAGTGATGGTTAAGACCTTACCAGTACGAAATACCCTTCCAAACACGGGTCGCTCGTGTCCTGCCATTAACCTCAGCAAGGTACTCTTTCCACATCCGGATGGGCCAACAATAGCGAGAAACTCGTGCTTGCGAATAGAGAATGTGAGGTTTTCAATTACGTTTGTATTCCCGTAGCTCTGGCACACATCAACTAGGCTTAACACGGGATTGGCAAGGAATTCCGCTGTATTGCTCATATTCATAGGTTCTGCCTCTGGAATCCCCACTGCAACGTGGGATTTTTCGCCAACGATGCAAGGTACCGGTCTAGTAGAACGCCAATGACGCCAATGACAATCATATGCACCACTAGCAGGTCCTGCCGCAGTGCATTTCGGTCATCGTATATAGCAAAACCTAGACCATTGTGCCCAGCAACCATCTCCGCTGCAACCACAACTAGCCACGCTACTCCCATAGCAACCCGTAAAGTAGTCACAAACCTAGGCATAATCGCGGGAAGCGTCACCTTGTACAGCCGCTCAAACCTCGTGAGGCCGTACTCATCTGCAACCCGCTGATATACGACAGGAATAGCCGCCACGTCCGCGCTAACCGAAAGGGCGATGGGGAAGAAGATCGACATGAATATGAGAAAAATAGCAGGTGCATCCCCCACGCCAAACCAGACAATAGCGAACCCTATCCACGCAAGCGGTGAAAGATTACGAAGAAAGTTGAAGCCTGGAAAAAACGCTCCTCGCACATAAGGACTGCTTCCTAGCGCTACACCAGCAGGTAGCCCCAGTGCGATGGACAACACAAAGCCAACTGCTACGCGCCACAGGGAGGCGATGATGTCCGCAGGTAGCCTCTTAGAGGCGATCTCCTGTTTGAAACCGTGCACCACCTGAATCGGCGACGGAAACATGGCATGCGGGAGCACGTTACGGACAAACAGAACCTGCCACACACCTACAAACATCAATATTAGCACAGGTGGCGCAATGATGGACCAAACACGCAGGGAGATAGACCGCTGCGGTACGCCGCGTCTGAAAGCTGCCCAAGTGTTGCCATCAGCGGAATTATCTCCGATTAGTTGTTTCATAATTAACATTATACGTCAATTTCGTCGCCCATTAGGCCAAGGCGTGAACAGGGCAGCTAACTCAATTTGCAACTGTGTCTTATAGCTTTCCCATGAACACTTAGGTGATTATTGACAGGGGCATCCTGAACATACGGAGGTTCGAGCCCTTACTGCAACAGATGTGGAGGTCATTAAGGTATAATGATTTGCGTAGTAATTAAATAATTTAGCCCGTATCTGGTTGCTGACCACGCCAGCTTTATGGCCAGGAGATTGTCCTCGGTGAAGAAAACCCTGTTTCTCAGCCCGCCTTCGTTCGACGGTTTTGATGGTGGTGCCGGTTCCCGCTATCAGGCAAAGCGCGAGATCACCTCATTCTGGTATCCAACATGGCTAGCCCAACCGGCTGCAATGGTTCCAGGAAGTAAGCTAATTGATGCACCACCTCACAATTTATCGGTTGAGGACGTTCTAAAACAGGCTGCAGATTACGATCTGGTCATCATGCACACCAGTACACCTTCGCTGGCAAACGATGTGGAGTGCGCCAGGCGCCTTAAGGAACAGAAACCGTCCATCAAGGTTGGCTTCATCGGAGCCCACGTTGCCGTGCTTCCGGAGCAGACGCTTACGGATAATCCGGTCATCGATTTTGTCTGCAGACACGAATTCGATTACACCTGCCGGGAGCTGGCTGAAGATAAGCCTTGGAACGAGATCGCAGGTCTTTCGTGGCGAGACTCCAATGGCGAACTTAAGCGAACCGCCGACCGTGCACTCATAGAAAACTGGGATGAAATGCCATCGGTTTTCCCTACCTATGAGGCGAACCTCGATATTACCAAATATTTTATAGGATATCTCCTTCATCCCTATGTTAGCTTTTACACGGGCCGCGGCTGCCCGGCAAAGTGCACATTCTGCCTGTGGCCGCAGACCATTGGTGGTCACGCATACCGTACCAAGAGTCCCGAGGCAGTTGGTCGCGAGATGGAAATCGCCAAATCTATATGGGGTAGCAAAGTTCGTGAATATATGTTTGATGATGATACATTTACCATCAACGAGCAACGCGCCATAGAGATCAGCAAACACATGAAGCGGCTCAATCTTACCTGGAGTTGCAATGCACGCGCTCATGTAAAATATGACACCCTCAAAGAGTTACGCGACAACGGCCTCAGGCTTTTGCTTGTCGGTTTTGAAAGCGGCAACCAGCAGATCCTTAACCGCATCAAAAAGGGAATTAAGCTGGAAATGGCTCGAGAGTTTATGCAAAACTGCAAGAAGCTGGGCATAAAGGTTCACGGCACATTCATCATTGGGCTGCCCATAGAGACACCCGAGACGGTTGAGGAGACCATTCGATTTGCCAAGGAACTGGACCCTCACACCATTCAGGTTTCTATTGCAGCGCCTTACCCAGGCACAGAACTGTACGACCAGGCCATGGCAAACAACTGGTTCTCCCGGGAGGCACTTATCTCGGGAAGCGGCATTCAGGTTTCTACCCTGCAATATGATCAAATGTCGCCTGCACAGATAGAGGACGCGGTGGAACGGATGTACCGACAATTTTACTTCCGCCCGGGTAAAATCGGCTCTATCGTGGCGGAAATGCTAGGCGATCGACAGATGCTGGTTCGCCGACTCCGGGAGGGCGGCGAGTTCTTCTCCTATCTTCGCGAGAGAAAAGAACAGGTTAAACTGCGCCGTAGCGAAGCGGCTGCTGTGTAATCTATCGATATGCAACGGCTGGTACTCTCGCTGGATATCGGCACATCGTCTGCGCGAACCATTTTGTGGTCGACAGATGGCACGGCTGTTGCGGGTTCGCTTGTTCAACATGAATATCGAATGACAACTACTGCCGACGGCGGAGTTGAGATGGATAGCGGTTTACTGGTGCAATCCATAGAGGAGTGCATCGACCGATCCCTCAACTCGTTACCCGTCGGCAGTTTTGACGTGTCCGCTGTAGGAATATCTACGTACTGGCACTCGATGCTCGGCATGGATGAGAATGGTGCCCCCATCACACCCATCTTCAGCTGGGCAGATACTCGACCGGCCCAGGATGCTGTAACCCTAAAGCGTCAGCTTAATAATGACGATATTTATCACCGTACGGGTTGCGTAATCCATTCGTCCTACTATCCCGCCCGATTACACTGGCTACGGCGAACGCAGCCCAATACATTTCACCGAGTGAAACAATGGGTTTCTCCAGGTGAGTTTCTCCTTTCCCGCTGGCTTTCTAGTAAAAACATCAACACCTCTACTTCCATGGCATCTGGAACGGGCCTATTCAATCAGGGTTCCTGCAGTTGGGACCTTGATCTGTTGAAAGAGCTTGGGCTCAGCCCTTCTGCCTTTCCCCAAGTAAGCAACGACCTTCTGCTTGACAGCAGTTTGTGCAAGGAGTATGCCGAGCGTTGGCCGGCTTTGAAGCATGCACAGTTTTGCGGTCCGGTTGGTGACGGCGCATGCGGCAACATGGGCAGCGGATGCAGTACGCCTGCCCACCTAGCCATTAACCTGGGCACTTCCGGTGCGGTGCGCATAGTCTGGCCGAAATCCTCCCATGCTTTGGCAGGGCGCGATACGCAAGGACTCTGGAACTACCATGTGGATCAAAACCGCCGCATCACAGGGGCAGCCTTCAGCGACGGCGGCAGCGTCTACCAGTGGATGTGCAGAACGTTGCAACTTCCGGATGTACAGTCTCTTGAGAAGGAAATTGCAAAACGCGGCCCTGGTGACCACGGGCTCTGTTTCCTTCCATTTCTTGCGGGAGAACGGAGCATGGGCTGGAATACAGAAGCCCGTGGTGCTGTGCTTGGGTTGAACCTAGATACCGATGCCATAGCCATTGTACATGCTGCGCTGGAAGCAGTTGCGTTACGGTTTAGTTTGGCTACTACCAAACTTCGCACTATATTCCCCCAAACGCAAAGTGTCATTGCATCGGGTGGTGCGCTTGCCCGCTCCCCAGCCTGGGCACAGATGTTTGCAGACTGTATGAACCTTCCGATCACTCTTGCCGGCGAACCGGAGGCGAGCAGTCGTGGAGCAGCGCTTCTCGCCATGGAGGCAGTAGGCATAGTGAATTCTGTTGCTGAGGTTCCTACGGCAACGGGTATCACATATGAACCGGAACCTTCCAAGGTCGAACGCTACGCCGAGCTCCTCGCTCTACAGGAGAAGTTTTACGATTCACTCTTTGGCGATAGCGCGTAACCCCCGCAGCCAACCGTCGAAACGAACTACTAGCATAGCAGTTCAACAAATCGCCAGCAGTTAACTCTTATCAAATATCTACCGTGCATGTGTTACGGGTTAACGATTAGGAGACTGCAGGGTATATTGATTTAACCTACTAACCGTTCTAGCAGTACATTTTTGCTCCCGTTCGTATATTGAAAAACTGATTAGGTTACACCAATAGTGTTCTACCTGAAAGTTTACATATACGAAGTAAATTGCGTGTGGTGCGTATGAGGAGACATTTCAATGCAGTGGCTGTCCGAAATCTGTGTCAGGCGCCCCGTCTTCGCGACGGTTATCGTACTCAGCCTAGTGGTTGTTGGCTTCTTCAGCTATACCCGTCTTGGCGTAGACCAGTTTCCCAAGGTTGACTTTCCAATTGTCACTGTAACCGTCAACGAAGACGGCGCATCACCAGAAGAGATAGAGAATAACGTTGTAGACCCAATTGAAGAGTCGGTCAACACAGTCAGTGGCATTGATACCCTAGCTTCATACTCCTACGAAGGGTTGGGGCAGGTAATCATAACCTTTCACCTCAGTAAAGATATAAACGTTGCAGTTGACGAGGTGCGTTCAAAGGTCAATGAAATTCTGCCTCAGTTACCATCCGACGTTAAACCACCGGTTATAGACAAAGTGGACCCGGATGCGGCACCCATCATGCAGATTGCCCTTAGTGGTCCTGGCGGGATACGGGCAATTTCGACCTACGCGGATCAGGTTCTACGCAGGCAGATTGAATCGATTACCGGCGTTGGGCAGGTTACATTGCTTGGCGCTCGCAAACGTCAGATCAATATCTACCTGGACCCAAATAAACTTCGACAGTACAATCTTACCGCGATCGATGTTAGCAATGCGCTACAGCGCGAAAACCTGCAAGCACCCGGTGGACAGGTAGACGAGGGATCCACAAAACTAACGCTTCAGATTTACGGCCGCGTTTCGCATGTCGTGCAATTTGGTGACATTGTCATTGCACACAAGAATGGCGCATTCATCCATATATCGGACGTGGGAGTTGTTCACGATGGCATGGAGGAGGAGAAGACTAGCGCGGATGTAAGCGGCTCTCCCACTGTGCTTCTCTCCATCCGTAAGCAATCCGGCCTTAACACGGTTGCAACTGTAGACGCGCTCCGTTCCAAGCTTGCGGATATTCGGCAGGCGCTACCTCCCGGCTATCAGCTACGGGTGGTGAACGACCAGTCTACATACATCCGCGCCTCTACCAATGCGGTGAAGGAGCACCTTGTCGTTGGCTCCATTTGTGCGGCACTGGTCGTCTTGCTGTTCCTTTGGAACTGGCGCACCACCGTCATCTCGGGACTAGCAATTCCGGCATCCATTATCAGTACGTTCACGCTCATCTATGCCATGGGCTTTACATTGAACGGCCTTACGCTGCTGGGACTTACGCTCTCGGTTGGAATCGTCATTGACGACGCCATAGTTGTTCTAGAAAACATCTATCGCTTTATTGAAGAAAAGGGCATGCGTCCATTCGACGCTGCCATTGAGGCGACGCGGGAAATCGGTCTTGCTGTTATGGCGACGACTCTTTCGCTGGTGGCAATCTTCCTGCCGGTGGCCTTCATGACAGGTATTGTCGGAAGATTCCTTAATTCATTCGGCCTCACCATGGCGTTCGCAATCATGGTGTCTCTGCTCGTTTCATTCACTCTTACACCAATGCTCTCATCCCGCTGGATCAAACCCTCCGCGGGTACTGAATCCGACCCGGCTACGGAAGGACTCCCTGTGGGACTTCCGATAGATCACGGCAACGAAGCGCCCCATTCACATCATAACGAATCCAAGGAGCGCGGGCTTTACCACTTTATCGATCTTGTTTATACTTCGCTCATTAAATGGTCGCTCAACCACCGCTGGGTCATCATCGCAATCTGTTTTGGGGTGCTTGTGGTAACCCCATCGGTCCTGCAAAAGGTACCGAAGAACTTTCTGCCCGATGATGACCAGTCTCAGTTCCAGGTCATAGTGCGCGCCCCGGAGGGCACAAGCCTAGTAAGCACGCGTGAACTCGGCGACCGGATTGCCGCGCAGATTCGCAAGCTCCCCGACGTCCGTTATACCGTAGATACGATTGGAGATAATGCTCAGCAGACCGAGAATCTCGCCACGATCTTTGTACAGATGGTGGATGCAACCAAACGTACAGATGGATACACACAGGACGATTTAATGCAGATGGTGCGAACAAAGGTCATGCCGCAATTTGGTAACCTGCGCACGAATGTAGGCCCCATCGCGGCGATCTCCACGGGTGCGCCGTCGTTTGTCATCACCGAGTCACTCAACGGGCCCAGCCTAACCAAGCTTGCAGAGTACTCGCAGAAAGCTCTGGCGGAATTGAAGAAGGTACCCGGTGTGGTAGATGCGGACACATCACTCGTGGTGGGACAGCCAGAACTGGACGTACACATAGATCGACAAAAGGCAGCAGATCTTGGCGTCTCGGTACAAGACATCGCAAATACCATGCATATCATGGTTGGTGGGGCGCATATATCAGATTTCTTCGAGGGAGGCGAGCAGTACGAGGTACATGTTCGTTCCTTGTTACCATTTAGAAGCAATGCCCAGGCAATCAGCCAGCTAACTGTACCGTCCTCAACCCAGGGAAGTGTCCCTCTGGATCAGGTAGTAACGCTGGTTCCAAATACTGGTCCATCGCAGATCAGTCGTCTTAACCGTCAGCGCAACGTCCTTATTGAGTGCAACTTACTGCCGGGCGCCTCTCAGCAGGCAGTGGCTGCAAGACTTACTCAGATCCTTAACAACCTGCATATGCCGCCCGAGTACCACGTGATGCCGTTTGGTACAAGCAAGGAGCTGGTTAAGGCCTTCGTAGCTTTCCTTTCAGCTATGGTTCTTGCACTCATCTTCATGTACCTTGTGTTGGCAGCCCAGTTTGAATCGTGGCTGCACCCGTTAACGATCATGAGCGCATTACCGCTTACGGCACCCTTTGCTATCCTGTCGATTTTGATCTTTCATAGATCTCTAAACATCTTCAGTATTCTAGGGACCCTTGTGCTCTTTGGCGTGGTGAAAAAGAATGGCATCCTTCAGGTTGATCATACCAACCAGTTGCGAGCCCAGGGTATGAACCGGTACGATGCTATCGTGCAGGCTAATAGAGACAGACTCCGGCCAATCTTGATGACGACATTGGCTTTCGTTGCCGGCCTCGTGCCCCTTGTACTGTCGAACGGTACCGGTTCGGCAACTAACAAGGACATCGGTTACACCGTTATTGGTGGACAGAGTATGAGCCTCCTGCTGACGCTGGTGGCGACACCCGTCATCTACTCGCTGATGGATGATCTCTCGATATTCATTACCCGAACGCGAGACCGGGTGACAGGGCTATTTGCACGTAAACCGTAATGTTTAGGAAACACAAGGGGGCAACTGAACGATATGATCGTTAGAACTGGGTTAAGACGCGCGTCTAACGTGACACTTGGCCTATTCATAGCAGCAGGATGTACCGGGGCATTTGCGGCAGACCAGGTGGTACCACAACTGCTAGTGGTAAAAAACGGTGCGGCGCAGTTACCGGTGCAGGTAAATCCGTACAATCGCGAAATACGATACCGTGGTAGGTGGGATGTCCGGCAGAAAGCAGGACCAAGATGCCAATGGTCAGATGCTGGGTTTCAGTTTAGATTTAAAGGCTCATCCGCAAACGTCGTCATAAATGACCTGGGCACATCCAATATGTTCGAGGTCGTGGTAGATGGCAAACCTGCGTCTGTCATTGAGGACGCGCACGGACAACATACCTATCAGGTCTGCTCGTTCGCGAGACCAGGTGTTCACAATATTGCGCTTTACAAACGCACCGAGGCATTCTTTGGCATTGCTCAGCTTGATGGACTTCAACTCTCGACAGGCGCTAAGCTCCTTCCACTCCCACGATCTAACGGACGGCGAATTGAGGTCATTGGAGATTCGATAAGCTGCGGTTACGGAGACGAGTCAAAGAACCAGAACAGCAAGTTCAAAGCGCAGACCGAAGATGCCTACGAGACGTATGGTGCAATTGCGGCACGGTATTTCGGTGCAGAGTTTTCAGACATTGCATGGTCGGGGCGGAAAATGTGGCCGGACAACACCACTCCCTCAATCTATGCCTACTCACTGCCTACAGATACAAATTCCACATGGGACTACAGTAAATGGGTGCCTCAGGCAATCATTATTAACCTGAGTACCAACGACTTCAACGGCAGCACACCTTCCGTAAAAGACTGGACCGGTGGGTACGAAGCGTTTATCACGAGATTGCGTAAGCACTTTCCCAAAGCGATTATATTCGTAGCATCAAGTCCCATGGAAGGCGGGAGTCGGTCTACGCTCATCCGCACCTATTTGCATAAAATTGTTGCAGATGAACACGCCAAGGGTGACAATCGTGTTCACTTTATGAACTATGCCACCGAGGATCCTGCAGACGGGTTAGGCTCAGGTTGGCATCCCAGCCTGAAAACGCACCGGATTATGGCCAGTGTCACAGAAGCGGCCATCACCAAGTGGCTGGGTTGGAAGAGTATACGCGGTTAAGCACTGAGGTTGAAGTTCTTGCCCCCTCACCAACCGTATCATCGAGGGGGCAATTTGCAGGTGGAGGAGCTAGTGTGACCGACGCGATGCCACGTAGGTTTTTGCACCCGTTCCTTCGAATGATACGTTGCGAGCAATCTCCATAGTCAGCGTCGTATCATTCACATCCAGCCGTAGAGTTCGAACGAATGGTGTACGCGTATAGCAGATCTTTACCTCTAGCTTACCCTTCTCGAGCCACGTTGCAGTTGCTCCAACATGGGTGTCCGCTGTCTCAAGGAACGCAAAATGTCCGTGCATCCATCTACCCTTTGTTCCAGCAGAAATGCAGGATTCCTTGCCGGCCAGGTGGAAATTGAGCTTGATCTCGTCTGCCGCAATCGCCACCTCTACGCTTTCTACCTTATCGTCGTTGGCTGCAAATTCCCACGCCCCAGTTAACTGATCCTGCTCGGCTTTCGTTACGTTCGACGCCGGGCTTGTAGCGATAGACATCCTGTTGAGCCGATGTTTCAATGCTGTGGCCGCGGTGGTGTCAATAGGTAAAGGTGCAGATTTAGCGTTAAGAACCAGCGTGTCCCAGATGATGTTTAGAGGTGTCTGCATGTCGCCCAGGCCCGAGGTAATAGCGACCACCATATTCTGATCTGGCATTACCACACAGTATTGTCCAAATGCTCCATCGCCACGATAGGCGTTGTGACGGCATCTCCAGAACTGAAAACCATATCCCTGGTTCCAGTCGGACTCGGGATTGTCACCATTGGCGATATGGCGGGATGACGCACGAGAGACCCAGCCTTCAGGAAGGATTCTCACTCCATTCCACACCCCATCCTGCAAATAGAGCTGCCCAAACCGCGCGATATCCTCTGTTTTCAGCCATAGTCCCCATCCGCCTACGTTCACTCCATCCGGGCAGACGTCCCACGAGGCCCCTACGATTCCTAGCGGCGTAAAGAGTTTTTCCTCCAGGTACTGAAGAACTGTACAACCCACTGCTTTCTGTACCATAGCCGATACCATGTATGAGGCCCCGCTATTGTAAACAAAATAGGTGCCAGGTTCATGTTCAACGGGAAGCGAGAGAAACGCCCTTACCCAGCTTTGCGGTGCCGAATTCACGTCGTCGCGGCCATTGTCTCCCCTAAGCCTACCGGTGGTGTCCTCATGGTGACCGGTGCCCATGCATAGCAGGTGCCGGAGTTCCATCTTCTGGAGGTTAACATCCGGCGAAGTGGGTGCCTCGTTCGGAAACAACTCAAGGACACGCGTATTGAGCGAAAGGAGACCTTGACCAATGGCAAGCCCTGCGGCAGTAGATGTAAAGCTCTTACTCAACGAGTAGAGCATGTGGGGTTCACTAGCGCTATAAGGCGCTTTCCAGGCCTCTGCCACAACCGTGCCATTTCGTAAAATCATAAAGCTGTGAATATCAGTCAATTCGTCCATTCGCACGGCAAAGTCGGTAACTACCGACGAGGATAAACCAGTAGCCTCGGCCGACGCAGCACGAGGTAAGGGTTTCGAAATTCGATCCATGGAATTCTCCCTCAAGCGGTTAAACTACAATATAGTACAATCCAATCAAGAGGTTTGGCTACAGTACACAGATTACTAGAGCCGTTATTCGAGATTACTCTCCCATGCGAGGTTATCGGAACCCTTCCATCCATGCATTCAAGATAGCTTGTATGTTGAGGATTTGCCGATGGTAAACATGTCGCTATGCCTTATAGGATTCGTATTCAACGCGGCACCGGTACACCTCTGCTGCCGCCAATTATGCACATCTAGCGGGAAAGTTAGAGAAGGAATTGACCGTCCATGTTGCGAACCAGCCCAATCACTTTACCCATAATGCTACTATCCTCACGCTCAATCTCAATGGGTTGATAGTTCTCGTTCGCTGGTAGCAATCTACAGCCGGTTTTCGTGAATTCGATGGTTTTTACCGTGGCCTCATCACCGAGTAGCACCGCGACAATATCGCCATTTTCAGCCGTAGGTTGCTGCCTAACGATGACCAAATCCCCGTCCTGAATATGCTTGTTAATCATGGAGTCGCCTTTGACGCGCAACGCAAAGGCATTCACACCCGGGGCTATAAGTTCTCTGGGAACCGGAATCTGCGCTTCAATATTCTGTTGGGCGGTAATGGGAATTCCAGCTGCAATGGAACCTACTAAGGGGACGAAACTCGCCTTCTTTTCTGGTGCGGAAGCTCCGGTGCGCCCAAGTACCGTGATAGAGCGAGAGGTGGAGAGACGTTTTATCATACCCTTTCGCTCCAGTGCATCAAGATGTACTGTAACGCCGCGAAGGCTAGATATCTCGAACTTGTTACCAATCTCCCGTATGGAAGGTGGAAAGCCACGTTCCTCAACCTGCTCTACAATGTACTCAAGAATCGCCTCTTGCTTTGCGGTAAGGCCTCGTGTCATAGTCTGCTCCTCCTTGTTGCGAAAGAAATACTGGAACAAAATCTACTCTACTCTTTTATGTGGAATTTTGTCAAGTACTTTTTACAAAGCTGCAAGCAGCAACAATTCGACGATCACAACCGCTATTTTATTTATAGACATTACATGCTAATTTACCCATATATCAGACACTCTGATTATTTTATTAATCAATATATGTTGCAAGTATTGACAAAATTCGAAACAACCATTAGAATATCAATGTGCTTCTGCACCGACGGCCGATTGTCATATTTCTACGTCGTACAGCCTCGTGCGTTCTGTCGGTCCATTTGCAGTTTTAGGAGAAATAATTATGACTGAATTGACAGATCATAAGAAAAAGGGATTTACCCTTATCGAGCTACTTGTGGTAATCGCTATTATTGCTATACTGGCTGCAATTCTATTCCCGGTATTTGCCCAAGCCAGAGAGAAAGCCCGCGCCATCGTCTGCGTCTCCAACCTTAAACAGATTGGCACTGGGTTGATGATGTATGAGCAGGACTATGATGAGATGTTCTGCCCTCCACTCGTGAACCAGCCACCCAACGGTGGAAACTGGCCTGACGGCATAAACTCACCAATGACGTGGGACAGGTTAGTACAGCCATACCTCAAAAACGTACAGGTGCTAGCCTGTCCGAGTGATATCTACTCTCCAACGGTGAAAACTTACCTCGGGATGGTTAAGCGCTCCTATACAATGCCCGGTAACCTGGGCTGGTGCTGGTTCTGTGGAAACTCCGGTACGTCGCAGCCATGTGACAACAATGGGAGTTACGGCTGCGAATTCTCAGTAGCCGATGCCGCTGCTGCCTTCCCAACGCTCACAGTGCAGCTATACGAGAGAGACAACTGTAACACTGCAGGTGGTCAGTGGAACTGGTGCGTTGTTGGAGACGGAGACAACGAAATCGCCTTCAGGCACACCAACACTGCCAACCTGCTCTATGCGGATGGCCATGTTCACGACATCCACCTAATACAGAATGGGAACTGGTCTTCTAGTGGCGTTTACACAAAGCTGCCTGGGTATCGATGCTGGCCACCAAATGCGCCAACAAGCGCAAGCCGCTGGTCGGGTAACTGGTACGACGTTCTACCATTCCACGATGGATTAGACGTAACCTGCGGCGGCACTCAGGGCTAGTTTTAGGAGTAATCATGAAAAAGGATCTTCATCCCGGCGTAATTCTGGTTGTTGCTGTAGTAGCAGTGATAGGCTTAGGTCTGTGGCTCTTCCATGCCACCCAACCTGCTCCCTATCAACCCTCCCCTGGTGTGGGTGGTACTCCGGCAGCTACAGCACCCAATCAGATTCAAGGCTACGGTAAAACTGCACTAGGGCAGACAAATGCTGGCGAGGTACCGCCAAAGGGCATACCTGGTAACCCCGGCAAACATTAGCACTGCTATCCGGGTTGAACTCTTGGAGCATGCTGTAAGGTTTTCCTTGCAGCATGCTCTTTTATTACCGGGGAGTAACTGGGCAATGCGATTAATTAACAGGATTCATCATTAAAGGAGGGTGCTACCAACAGGATGTCTACTGAGCGAAGCTCGCGTACAAGCCTACTGACTATCGACCCAAAGAGCAGCTCCTGAAGGCGTGTTTTGTTGGAGTGCCCCAATACAATGTGCGTAATTTTGTTTTCTCTGGTGTACCGTATTACCTCCGCAGCAACATCGCCCTGCAGCTTAACCACAGGAATGCTCAACCGTTCAGCAAGTTCAAAGTGATTGTTTAGAATAACCTGCTGCTCATTACTCAGGCGGTGACGGTCTACGTAAACCACTGCAACCTCAGCTTTAAGTCGCTGGGCAACCCTCCAACCGCGCCTGATCAATCTCATTGAGCCTAGTTCTGCGCTTACGCAAACCATTACCCTATCTGTTGCCGTCCAGCTCGCAACGCGTGCATGTTTTGGCCGAGTGGCCTCTACATCGTCATCCACCTCCTGAGCCACTTCGCGCAGGGCAATCTCACGCAAAGCGTTCAGGTTACCCTCCTGAAACCAGTTCTCCATCGCTGCTTCAATACGGTCGCGTGGATAAATATCACCACGTTCAAGTCGATTGATAAGTGCACGAGGTGTGATATCAACCAACTGGACCTCGTCGGCATCGTGCAGTATCCTGTCTGGTACCGTTTCACGCACCCATATACCTGTTGCGGCGTGGATGGTATCCGTTAGGCTTTCCAGGTGCTGCACGTTCATGGTGGTGAGCACGTTGATACCAAGGCCTAGCAGCCGATCTACGTCTTTCCAGCGCTTGTCATTTTCGCTGCCGGGTGCGTTTGTGTGCGCGAGTTCGTCAACCAGGACACTGGCAGGGCGGCGCTCAATGATAGCCTCAAGATTCATCTCGCGCACTGTGGTTCCTCGGTACTCCACCATCCTGGGCGGAATTACCTCGAGATCGCCAAGCTGTTCTGCAGTGCCTTTGCGACCATGAGTTTCGACAATGCCTATGACCACGTCCTGGCCCCGAGCGCGCCGTCTGCTGGCTTCGTTCAGCATCTCAAATGTCTTCCCAACGCCAGCCGCAAATCCCAAAAATACCTTCAGCCGGCCGCGGCCCGTTGGTTCGCTCCGTCTGATTTCCGCCAATATCTCTTCCGGATCGCGCCTGCCAGGCGTATCACCTAAAGTAGGCATTTTCACCTCTCTATCCGCTTAAAACGGTGTCTACAAACCGGCGTAAGCCGGGGTTGAGATCGGTAGCCACAAGGGAAGCATCGTCTTCAATGTCACCATTCTGCCACAAATAGTTTGCCAGTACCTCCTCACATAGAGCCTGCCAAAACCTTTCGCCTCCCGGGAACGACTCGCGATCGGTGTGCACCTTCACCAGTTCTACCAGAACCGCCGACAGTGCGACAGAGCACTGAATCCGCTGCTCGTTGGGTCGCTGCACTGTAAACACTTGCGAATATCCATCAGAATCGTGGTGCAACGTACCGGCAATGAACTCTATTCGAAATCCATTTATCGTCATTGACCCGAAGATGAGGCCTGTTCCTTTGTTTTCTGCGCTCGCCCATGGCCTTGCCGCTGCATTAATCGTCTCACGCAGCCGTTCGGAGGTAAATGGTTTGCGCAGAAGATCACGCGCTCCAGCCTTCATTGCTTCTACGGCAAGATCAATCGTACCATAAGCAGTCACCATTACTACACATGCGGATTGCTGACGGCGCCGAATTTCGCGGAGTACGTCCAGCCCCTCCATTCCAGGCATTCGCTGATCGAGCAGAACAATATCGAAACGGCGTCCATCACCAAATAACTCCAGGGCCTCGGTTCCGTCTGCAGCTACAGTTACTTCATGTCCTACGTGCTCAAGCGCCAGGCGAACCATCCGCCTGATGTTGTTCTCGTCGTCTACTACAAGCACTCGATACATCTTACACCTCTTTACTATTATAACGTGGCACGCGGATTGTGAACACCGTACCAACCCCAGGTGCACTCTTCACTTTAATATCACCCCCGTGAGTATGAATAATGGTTTGGGCAATAGACAGTCCCAAACCGGAACCACCAGATGTAGTACCCGGTACCTGGGCAAACTTTTGAAAAATTCGATCTACGAAAGCAGCGGGTATTCCTTCTCCCGTGTCGGAGATCGTGAATGTAACCGTTTCTGCATCACCCGAGGTTGTTAGCTCTACGCGACCACCCGCAGGTGTGTGTCGAACAGCGTTGTCTAACACGTTAACCAATACACGGGTGATCTGTTCTCCATCCGCCTGGAAGTCGAAGTCCTCAATCGCCGGGGAGCTTGTCAGCGTTATCCCTTGCGCCTGTGCCCGCGCCCGCAGTCTGGCAGCAGCCTCTGAAGCGACGCGGTTTAGAGAAAGCAGTTCATAACGCGGTGGAGAGGTTCCAGCCTCCAGTCGTGTGATATCCAATAGGTCGCGGGTCATTCTTTCCAGGCGCTGAACATCCTCCCATTGTGCCTGCACTACCTCTAACTGCGCTGGTGAGAGCTCTCCTACGGCACCCTCCATTAGAATTTGGACGGAAAGCATGAGGCTCGTCACGGGTGTTCTGAGTTCGTGAGAAGCAACACCAATAAACTCGGACTTCAGGTTATCCAGCTGACGCAAGTGGGTGATGTCCTCTAGTACCGCAACCGCACCTAAAACCTCCCGGCCGCTGTTAAACATGGGCGTCACCCTAATTCTGTAGATGCGCTGGGAGTCGCCCGCTGCACTTACAAAGTATCTGTCGTCGTCCTCGGACGGAGCAACGCACTTTGACGAGATAGCGTCGGAAATCGCTGCCGTGATGGGTGAATTACCTAGCACGGCGGCAACCGATGCTCCCTTCAACGAATTAGAGTTGCCGAATAGGCCTTCTGCCGCGGGATTAAGATGCACTAAGCGTTCGTTGCTATCCGTAACGATCACGGGATCATACAGGTTCTCAAGTGCAGCATCGCTCATGGTCTCAGCGATTCGCAGTCGGTCCTGCTCAAATTTGCGTGCGGCCTGTAAACTAGCAGCCATGTTGTTAAAGGCAACAGCAAGGGTTCCGATTTCGTCGGTACGGTGTAACACTACCTGCTGATTAAAGTGGCCGGTTCCTATATCCGCGGCATAACGAGCGAGTGTTTTTAGCGGTCGAAGAGCATGAACAACCGTCCACCAAACTAGCACGATACCGCAGGCCAATGAAACGAGCGTAACACCAACACTAATATAGGAAGCCCTTGCTGCCTCCTGCTTAGCTTGTTGGTTGGCTCTAAGAATTGCCCTTTGATTGATAATCAGTACTTTATTCGCGGCCGCTACAAGGCCAAGATACTGCGGCTGCATTACCGATTTATAGAGCACCAGACGCTGGGATGTCGAAAGTAATGGCGGCTGAGTAATAATCTCCTCATAATTGCGTTGATAAGCAGGAAAGCCCTGCACCAGGGCATCGGAACAAGCTTGCTCTCCCGGTTCAGTAATGTCGTGTGCTTCGATGTTACTTGCTGAGAGAAAGGAACTCACGGCGCCGCTAGACTGCAGTATCCCCTCTTGATACTCGCCAGCAATGCAGAGTGCAGAGGCGATGTTAAGTTTAGCGAGCGCATCTTTCATCCGCTGTGCGGCGACAACTGAGGCATAGTTGTTTTTCAGGATTCGATCGATTGAAAGTCCCAGGTGAAAGAAACTTGCGACCGCTCCTGCCATCGCACCAACCAGCATTACGACGAGCAGTACGTTGCTCACCAATAGCTGTGTACGCAGGTTTTTCAACTATGCCCCCTTGTCGCTGCCAACATTGCCAGCTCGTAATTTCCTTTATTGCACCGGTTGTGAGTGGGCGCGCAAACGTGCTATTGCAAGGTTAAGTGCTAAGACATTCACGCGAGGTTCCCCTAAAAGGCCGAAGGTTCTCGTTCTGGTGCTTTGAGTAATCGCCAGCTGTACCTGATTGAGCGTAAGCCCTGCCGCGGCTGCAACTCGCGGCGCCTGGAGTCGAGCGTTGGCAGGACTGATATCTGGATCCAGACCGCTAGCGGAGTACGTTACCGCATCGGCAGGCAATGGCGTTGAGGCGGAGAGGTTGTTCTCCTTGCGGTATTGAGCAGCTAGCTGCGCGATACCTGTAAATCCCGATGAGCCCGCGGCTGCGGGACTTCCGTGTATTAGCTTATCACTTGTGGGGCCAAGGTTAGTTCCACTCGAATTTGAGGCGTCATATCCATTACCAGCAGCAGAGGGCCGCGGATGAAAATAGTACGGCGCAGTGAAGTTCTGGCCTATGTGCGCTGCGCCCACAACCACACCATGGCTCCTTACAAGGCTGCCATTTGCCTGCCCAGGAAACAGAAGCCGAGCTAATAGAGTGATACCGGCAGGAAACATGAAACCTGTTCCTATGGTAAATACTGCGGTTAATAGTATCGCAGGTTTAATGATTTTAAGCATACTAAACTCCTTCCTAGGCAAGATGCGCCAGCACAAGAAGACGATCGATGATCCAGATAGACGGGAACGGCACGAGTACACCACCCAAGCCATAGATAAGGAGATTGCGCCTTAGGACAGCCGCGGCGTTCATTGGCCTATATGGTACACCGCGTAATGCAAGCGGTATGAGCGCAATGATAATGAGCGCGTTAAAGATGACTGCAGCAAGAATGGCCGAATGGGGATTCGTGAGGTGCATGATGTTTAGTGCCCCCAGTTCTGGGTAAGTTGCAGCAAACATTGCAGGGATTATGGCAAAGTATTTTGCCACGTCGTTTGCAATGCTGAAGGTAGTGAGGGCACCCCGGGTCATTAAAAGCTGTTTGCCAATTTCCACTATCTCGATGAGCTTGGTGGGGTTGCTATCCAGGTCTACCATGTTACCGGCTTCTTTTGCCGCCTGTGTACCCGTATTCATTGCAACACCGACATCTGCCTGCGCCAGTGCGGGAGCATCGTTAGTGCCGTCACCGGTCATCGCGACCAGCCTTCCTCCCTCCTGTTCGCGCTTTATAAGCGCCATTTTGTCCTCGGGCTTAGCCTCTGCCAGGAAGTCGTCTACCCCGGCTTCCCTTGCAATCGCCTGTGCGGTTAGCGGGTTGTCACCAGTAATCATTACTGTTTTAATACCCATGGCGCGCATCTGTTCAAACCGCTCGGCCATGCCGCCTTTTACTATATCCTTCAGGTGAATAACTCCAAGTGCCCTTTCATCAACCGAAACCACAAGTGGTGTACCACCGGCGCTTGAGATGCCGGAGGTGATATCGTCCAGCTGGGCCGAGATAGTACCATTCTGCTCTACCACCCAGCGCTTAACAGCTTCCGCAGCTCCCTTACGCACTTT
>JAJYCW010000041.1:0-6568 GCA_021777995.1 bacterium | reverse complement strand
GTTCCCGCAATGTTGACACCACTCATACGCGTTTGTGCGGTGAACGGAATGAACTCCGCATCTTCATCGCCTAGCTCGCGTCCCCTAAACCCGTATTTCTCCTTGGCAAGTACCACTATACTGCGGCCTTCAGGCGTTTCATCCGCAAGCGACGAGAGCTGAGCGGCATCTGCGAGCTCCTCGGTACTCACGCCCTCTAGTGCAATAAACTCTACCGCCTGCCGGTTACCAAGGGTAATTGTTCCTGTCTTGTCTAGCAGCAGGGTGTTGACATCGCCAGCGGCTTCAACAGCCTTGCCAGACATTGCAAGCACATTGTGCTGCATTACCCTATCCATTCCCGCTATGCCAATTGCGGACAATAGTCCACCAATGGTGGTAGGTATAAGGCATACCAGTAATGCAGTAAGCACCGTGACGCTTGGAACCGAACCCGACCCTGCTGCCCGCACACTGTATACTGCAAACGGCTCAAGGGTAACCACCGCGAACATAAATACTATGGTAAGCCCCGCCAGCAGGATGCTAAGAGCAATTTCATTGGGAGTCTTCTGCCGCTGTGCACCTTCCACTAGCGCGATCATTCTATCGAGGAAGGTTTCGCCAGGATTCGATGTTATTCTGATCACGATGCGGTCGGAGAGCACCCGCGTTCCGCCAGTAACTGCGTTTCGGTCGCCACCGCTCTCGCGAATCACGGGAGCAGACTCTCCGGTAATCGCCGATTCATCTACCGTAGCTATGCCTTCAATGATCTCGCCGTCGCCGGGAATGATATCTCCAGCCTCGCATACCACCCGGTCATCCTTTCGCAGGCTTGCAGCGGGCGCTGCCTCCTCACGGCCATTCACCAGTTTGCGTGCAACTGTGTGGGTGCGCGATTTGCGGAGGGTATCCGCTTGTGCCTTACCTCGCCCTTCAGCCATGGACTCCGCAAAATTCGCAAATAGCACCGTAAACCAGAGCCACAGCGAGACTTGCCCGGTGAATAGCGGGCTGCCATGATGCCCGACGATTTCGCTAATCCAGTACCCCGTAGTGAGTAGGCTGCCGACCCATACCACGAACATGACGGGATTTCTGGCAACTGTAACGGGATTGAGCTTGATAAACGCATCCTTAAGGGCGCGACCAGTGAGATCAGGGTCGAGCAGCGACCGTTTACGCGAATTACGCGGGCCGCGAACGGGTGCCGTTCGATTTCTGATTTCCTCTTGTGGCGGTGTTGTGATGATAGACATTGCATAAATCCCTTTAAAATAATTTGCCGTGGATCATCTGAAGGTGCTCAGCGATAGGCCCAAGCGCCAGGGCAGGGAAGAAGGTGAGAGCACCAACCAGTACTACCGCACCCAACAGCAGGACAACAAACGTACCGGAGTCGGTTGGGAAAGTGCCTGAGGTAACTGGTACGGGTACCTTTTTCACCATGCTGCCGGCAATTGCCAGCAGTGGAATGATCATTAGGAAGCGACCAATCAGCATTGCCATACCTAATGTAAGGTTGAAGTACGGAGTGTTTGCGTTAAGTCCAGCAAACGCGGATCCGTTGTTACCGGTAGCAGAGGTAAATGCGTACAGGATTTCACTGAAACCGTGTGCGCCCGCATTGTTGACATTGGTCCAAGGGTTGCCACCAGGATTCCAGTAACCATGGGCTTTTAGAGGGAGCACCACAGCAAGCGCGGCAAAGCCAAGAATGGATGCCGCCAGTACCAAAACTGCCAGCATTGCCATCTTGACCTCATACTGCTCGATCTTTTTACCCAGGTACTCCGGGGTACGCCCCACCATAAGGCCGGCAATAAACACCGCGATGATGGCAAACATTAGCATTCCGTACAGACCTGCTCCCACTCCCCCAAAGATGACTTCGCCACTCAAGATGTTGCTAAGGGGAACAAGACCGCCAATGGGGGTGAAGCTGTCATGCATTGCGTTGACTGCACCGCAGGACGCATCCGTAGTGATCACCGCAAACAGAGCAGAATCGCTGATTCCAAACCGGGTCTCCTTGCCCTCCATGTTTCCGCCTGGCTGGCTTGAGGTAGGTTTCACCATCACATTGCACGCAGCTACGGCAGGTAACCCTCGTTGCTCGGCCGTGGTGCAAACCACAACACCCGCTACAAACATTACACTCATTGCTGCAAACAGCGCCCAACCCTGTCGCTTACTGCCTGCCATGCACCCAAACGTGGCAGTGAGCGCGGCAGGAATAAGAAAGATAGAGAGCATCTGAATAAAGTTGGATAGCGGGGTTGGATTTTCGTAAGGATGTGCGGAGTTTGCGTTAAAGAAGCCACCTCCGTTGGTCCCTAGCATCTTGATAGCTTCCTGCGATGCAACCGGCCCTTCTGCAATTGTCTGCACCGGCCCCTCAAGCGTGTGGGCATGTACATAGGGCAAGAAATTTTGCGGCACTCCCTGTTGAACGAGAAAGAGGGCATAGACAAGACAGATAGGCAGGAGCACATAGAGGGTAGCGCGCACCATGTCAACCCACAGATTACCAATAGATTTTCCCGAGTGCCGGGTAAGGCCCCGTACAAGGGCGATTGCTACGGCAATTCCGCTTGCAGCAGACATCCAGTTATGAATTGCCAGTGCCACCATGTTGGAGAAATAAGAAACGGACTGTTCGGGAACATAAGCCTGCCAGTTGGTATTGGTGGTAAAAGAGGCCGACGTGTTGAATGCCAGATCGGGTGACATCTGCGCGCCGCTGAAGTGTTGCGGATTGAGCGGCAGGACTCCCTGTAGCCGCAAAAGGATGTATGTCAACACCATACCCACCACACTAAACAGCAGAAGCGCGCCGGCATAGACCTGCCAACTCATCTCCTCAGACGGTTCAATACCGCAGACGCGATACACTACGGTCTCCACAGGACCTAATATCGGAGACAGTAGCGTCTTTTCGCCCTGAAACACTCTGGCCATGTATCTGCCTAATACTGGTGTGGTCAAAACGATAATGAGACAGTAGAGCGCAAGCTGCACTAAAGAGTTTGTAGTCATTCGCTAGTCCTCAGAACCTTTCCGGTTTCAGCAGGGCATAGAGCAGATACACGGTGAGTAGTGCAGCTGCAATGCCTGCAATAATAGTCCCAATCATCCTCGCACCCTCCTCATTACAACTTTGCGCATATGCGCACATAGAGTCCCGCTACAACGAAAAACAGCACGCCAGCGCCCATATACAGAATGTCCGCCATAGGTTCTCGTCCCTTCCATATGAACTTGTGCCAGCAAACAAAAGAGGCCGGGAGATTAGGTCATGAAGTCGCTATGGGCGACTTCACAACGCTGATCAATCTCCCGGCCTCCGCGAAAACTGGATGAACCGTAACTACTACGGTATCAACCCTTCCTCAATGGCTGCCGGCCGAACCAACTGTGTAATTGTAAACGCACATTATTACGCCAACGAAGCGTATAATGCGCTTGCTCATGTTAGTTTTACTGCCTTAACTTCTGCTCCAGATCTACATCAAGCACGTACACTTCCATCTGCTCTGCATTTGGAACATTGATATCATAGTAGCTGAACAGCACCCCGCAATGAAGGATGTCTGCCACAGACTTTTCGATCTCCTGATGAGCAATTGTCCGAAGCTCCTGACGCGAACTGCGTATTAATCGGCGTCCTTCCTCGGAACCTGCAAGGCGTATCTCTGTGGGAGTGAAGATGCCCGTGCTTCTCACAACAACCATACAGCCTGTGATATGCGCCCTAACGTCATGCGGACCGCGTCCTTGTTGTTCGCGATGGAATTTCACGACAGCATTTGCTACCTCGGCCTCGAGGGCTCCTCGCGTCATTCTGTTCATACGTTAGTATCCCACAAAGAAAAAATGCCGGTATTCAGCTCGAATCGATATCACATTACGTTAATCGAACGGTTCTGATTACCGGCCTGCATGGGCACCAGGTTATTCACGGTAAACTGTTGCCATTGCCAACCATCTATGCAATTGTGTTATCATTTTATCACGCCTGCAGTCTTTTGTAAAGGGTTTTGCAATAATTATTTTTTAATGCCATCTGTAGCGCTTAATCGCAGCACTAGTGGTTCCCACGCAACAAGATGCACAGGCTCTGTTACAGGTCAACCGAATTGCACCACGAACTATCCGCCTTTATCGGGAAAACCGCCATCCGATAGAATATTTGCTTACCAACCTGGACACAGTTCCGGCCCGAAGCATCAACACAGGATGGTCAGCTGTTTGCGGCTGCCGCAATTGAAACGTCGCGGCCAATATGCTTCTCCACGTATGCGTGACAGTGAATAACGTGCATAATGACTTTGTAGGGTCACAATCTACTTGCACTGCGTGCAATATAGATTGCAACTGTGAAATTTCAGGAGGCGCATTTGTGAGTAACTTCCGCTTAACATCTATCTGCACAATGATTGCCTTATTAGGTAACATCACACCTGGCGCGAACGCTGCAACTGCATTCGACATCTCCACTGCTCAAATCATTACAGACCACGTGATGCTTAGAACAACTGCAGGAGGGGCAACCTCTGTCACGTTTCAACCAGCTGATTGGCCGCACATTCTCTATAAGGCACCAATACCGTGGGACTGGTCTCAAAGCGGTGGACTGCAGGTTACGGTAAAAAACCCCGGGAACACAGCCATAACCTTTATGATACGTGTCGACGATGACCTATCTTCAGATGGTTACCATCACTCACGCTCCGGTTCGGCTACGATTAGTGCCCACCAAACAGTGACATACACAATGCCATACGACCAGGATCCAATGAAGTTTGGGGTGAAGGGATTACCGGTACAGCCACACTCCGTCGCGATTCCCCCACAGGGTCCTGGTACGTTCAATCTGGCTCACATCGTTCAGTTTCAGATCTTCTTGAGTCACCCGCACCATGATCACACCCTTGTTGTTAGCGACATTCACCTGGTGCCTCAGCTGTCGTTAAACGATGTAGTCGATCAATTTGGTCAATATACAGGCACAACGTGGCCCGGTAAGATAACGAATACCGCGCAGTTGAACGAGGATCGCCAGGCTGAGAAGATCTGGTTGGACAAACACAAATCGCTCCCCGGGCGCGACAGGTTCGGAGGCTGGGCAGAGGGCCCCACGCTTAGCAAGACCGGGTACTTTCACACTGTGATGTACCACGGTAAGTGGTCGCTAGTAGATCCCGAGGGCCATCTATTTCTCTCATTCGGAACCGATTGCGTTCAAGACCAATATCCAACCTTTCTCACGGGTCGTGCCAGCTGGTTTTCGCATCTGCCACCAGCATCTTCGCCCCTTGCACGCTTCTATGGTTCGAGTACTGCGTTCATGGGCCCGATAAAGCAAGGAAAAACCTTCGACTTCTTTCGGGCAAACCTCTACCGAAAATATGGTGCCAATTATCGTGCGATTTGGTTTGCGCTGGCGTTGAAGCGGCTGCGGGCGTGGGGTTTCAATACCATCGGAAACTGGTCGGATCCGGTTACCTTTGGTGCCCACAAGGTACCTTTCGTTGTAACAACAGGCGTGCCCAGCACTACCAAGGTGAGCAGCGGCTCTGACTATTGGGGCGAAATGGCCGATCCCTTTGACCCGCAATTTGCAATCAACGCAAAGGCAGCAATCAGCGCGGCTATGAGCCCGTATAAGAACGATCGCTGGTGCATTGGTGCCTTTGTGGATAATGAGTTGAGCTGGGCGGGGCCGGGTACACGCGGGCAATATGGATTAGCCATTGGTGCGATGGCAGAGTCTGCCTCTGCGTCACCCGCCAAACGCGCATTCCTCAAGGAACTGAAGTCCAGATACACCACCATCGCGGCGTTCAACGTGGCATGGGGTACCGATCTTCCTAACTGGAGTGCGCTGGAGGCTCCCTTTACCGTACCGGCCGTACTTCCTCCACCTGCTATAAACGACTGCAAAACGTTTGTCAAAGCCTTTGCGGACCAGTATTTTAAGGTGGTAAGCTCTTCATTTCATGCTGTGGCACCAAACCACCTCTATCTTGGCTGCCGCTTCGCCTGGTACTCCCACGATGAGGCACGGGAGGCAGCGAAATACTGCGACGTTGTTAGTTTTAACATTTATCAACCAGCTATCAAGAAGGATCAATGGGCGTGGTTGAGCGAGCTTCACAAACCGTGCATTATCGGTGAGTTTCATTCTGGTGCACTTGATAGGGGAATGTGGATGCCTGGCCTGATATTGGAACCAAACCAGGCCGCACGCGCACATATGTTTGCGCAGTATGTGAAATCGGTAGCCCAAAACCCTGCATTTGTCGGCTGTCACTGGTTTCAGTTTGTAGATGAACCGCTCACTGGGCGAACCTGGGACGGAGAAAATTACAATATCGGTTTCCTATCCTGCACCGATAGGCCGTATCGCGAAATGGTCGCCTCAGCTCGCAAGGTTTTGGCAAATGTCTATCAGCTTAGATACCCTACAGCAGTGAAACCAACTACAAACCGGAAACGTGCGGGTGAGATAGTTGCCGAGCCAGTGAGCTCAACCTACTCTTCTGCACCCGGCATACACTAGACCTCCCTAAGATAAAAATAC
>JAJYCW010000040.1 GCA_021777995.1 bacterium | reverse complement strand
CTTGCGGAGCGAGGCGTTAGCTATGGCAAGCCTGAAGGGTGGAAAGCCTGTGCCACTAATGGTAAAAGTATCACCAGACATGACAGATCATGAACTGCGCGCGGCGGCAGACACAGCCATGGAGTGTGGAATGGCAGGCATTGTTGCCACAAACACAACTATATCTCGTGAAGGCTCACTGGCGAACTACCCTGAATCAGGTGGCCTTAGCGGTCGACCGTTAAAAGAGAGAGCGTTAAACGTTCTTCGCGTTCTCCACCGTCACTGCGGCAGCACTATTCCGCTTATCGGAGTAGGTGGAATTGGCACAGCAGAAGATGCCTACGAACGAATTCGCGCTGGCGCATCGCTGGTGCAGATCTACACGGCGATGATATACAACGGCCCGTATACGGCAAAATCCATCAATTTGGGCCTGCTTGATCTAATGGCTCGCGATGGCTTCAAATCGGTTTCAGAGGTTGTGGGCGCCGACAGCCGTAAGCCGTAATGGTCAATGTGGTGCGAGGCAATGTTTTGGGTGATTGTTTTCAGCTCAAGCAGAGTCCCTGTTCTCCGCATTGCCAGAATATTCTTGCACGCGGAACCAGAGACCAGTGATGATACGTCCTCCCAGTTTGTGTCATCCTAACAACAAAGTTCGTGATAAATTTAACGTGCTCTACGCTTGACACGGTGGGCCTCCGTATAGTAACCTTTATTAGCACTCGATATGTACGAGCGCCAAATTTGCGCATATCGCGCAACATCCGTGTCAAGGAGGCAACCCTATGAATTTACGACCTCTGCGCGACAAAGTGGTCGTGAAACCGAGCGATGAAGAGGAGAAGAGCTCCGGCGGCATTTTCCTTCCAGACTCTGCCAAGAAGAAGCCCCAGGAGGGACGTGTTGTGGCGGTAGGCTCTGGCCGCATTCTGGAAAATGGAGAGATCAAGCCGCTCACCGTTAAGGTAGACGATGTGGTGGTCTATTCCAAGTATGGTGGTACCGAGGTCAAACTCGAGGGCACCGACTACGTTTTACTGGACGAAGACCAGATTTTCGCGATCATCGAACGCTAGGCAAATACAAAGAATAAGTTTAGCCACAGGAGATAAACTATGGCAGCAAAGATGTTGAAGTTTGACGAGGAGGCTCGGCGCGCTCTAGAACGCGGCGCAAATGCCGTTGCAAATGCCGTTAAGGTTACACTGGGTCCTAAGGGCCGCAATGTAGTTCTCGACAAAAAGTGGGGATCGCCAACAATTACCAAAGACGGCGTAACTGTTGCCAAAGAGGTTGAGCTGGAAGATCCCTATGAAAACATGGGCGCACAGCTCGTGAAAGAAGTTGCTAGCAAGACTAACGACGTTGCAGGTGATGGTACTACCACCGCGACAGTTCTTGCCCAGGCAATTGTGAATGAGGGTCTACGATATGTTGCCGCTGGCGGCAATCCTCTACAGGTAAAGCACGGAATTGAACTCGCTGTTACCCATGCTGTTGAGGAGCTGAAGAAGCTCGCAGTGGGCGTTGCCGATGATAAGGCCAAGGTAGCTAACGTTGCTAGCATTGCCGGTAACGATACCGAAATTGGTGGCTTAGTGGCGGATGCAATTGAGCGCGTGGGCAAGGACGGCGTCATCACCGTTGAAGAGAGCAAGAGCCTGCAGACTTACACAGACTTTGTGGAAGGTATGCAGTTCGACAAAGGTTATATATCTCCTTACTTCGTAACCGACACAGAGCGCATGGAGGCTGTACTAGAGAGCCCATTCATTCTCATTTTCGAGAAGAAGATCAGCGCAATGGCCGACCTCCTTCCAATTCTTGAGGCAGTTGCCCAGCAGCGCAAGCCCATTGTAATTATCGCAGAAGACGTTGACGGCGATGCCCTCGCGGCGCTGGTTGTCAACAAGATCCGCGGCATTGTCAACAGCGTGGCAGTGAAGGCCCCCGGCTTTGGCGACCGCCGCAAGGCTATGCTGGAAGACATCGCGCTTCTCACTGGCGGCACGTTCATTAGCGAAGACCTGGGTCTGAAACTCGACAAGATTGAGGTTAGCGCTCTTGGCCGCGCAGAGAAGGTTATTGTAGGCAAGGAAGAGACCACGATCATTAACGGCGCAGGTACCGAAGAGGCTATTATGGGCCGAATAAACCTGATCAAGCGCCAGATCGAAGATACCGATAGCTCCTACGATCGCGAGAAACTCCAGGAGCGTCTTGCCAAGCTAGCTGGTGGAGTAGCTGTAATCAAGGTTGGCGCTGCCACAGAGACCGAACTTAAAGAGAAGAAACATCGCTTTGAAGATGCTCTCTCCGCAACTCGGGCAGCAGTAGAGGAAGGTATTGTCGCTGGTGGTGGCGTTACCCTGCTCAACGTACAGAAGTCCCTTACCGACGCGCTGGGCAGCAATGCCGATGAGCGCCACGGTGTTGCGATTGTGCGACGCGCTCTGGAAGAGCCGCTACGCCAGATAGCCGAAAATGCCGGTTTTGAAGGTAGCGTCGTGGTTGAAAAAGTGAATCAGCTTCCAGCTGGACATGGCTTCAATGCAGCCACCGAAGAATACGGCGACATGATCAAGGCTGGTGTTGTGGATCCCGTGAAAGTTACCCGTTCTGCACTACAGAATGCGGCATCTATCGCCAGTCTACTCCTCACCACCGAATGCCTGGTAGTTGAGAAGCCAGAGAAGAAGCCTGCAGCTCCTGCCGGAGGCCCTGGCGGCGGTATGGATTACGACATGTAGTCGTTTCCGCTAGGAACGACTTAATCAAAGAGCCCCGCAGTTCGAATTGCGGGGCTCTTTTTTCGTCATCCCACTCCCCGAAATCGCCACTTCGGTTCCCTCGTTATCAACAGATTACTGGTCGGAGTACAGATGGCCCGAGGCAAGTGGTACTATAGCGTACGACTCAGCGCGAATATTGCCTCGTTTGGTCTAAACATTTATTTCTCAGACGATTTATAAAGGAGAGCAAAGAATTTGTACTTAGCAAAGAGATGGTGCTGTGTGGTCACAGTGCTTACTGTTATGGGTACTATCAACGCAGTAGCTGCCCCCCATAAATCTAGTGCGCATCCCAACGCTCAGGCGCCTCATGGCAGACTTGGATTTTCCAAACGAAGCCACTTCACCGAGGTACTGACAACCCCTAAGGGTTGTCTCTCTTCAACGGACGTACGCGGTGCACTGAAACTGATTGGTAAACATGGCGCCTTTTCAGGAGTAGTCGCTTCCATATTCATACCGCGAAATGGGACGGGCTATTTTTATATCGACTTTAACAAACAGTGGAAGCTAGCCATTAGTGCTGCAGTAGATACAAACCTTGCAGCCAGCTTTCCAGACCTGCGAACGTTACTGCACCGGAAAGTCGTTATAGTTGGCGTCTTCTCCAGATACGGTGCGGACCATCCGCAGATCATTCTTAAATCGCTAGACCAGATTCATCTGCTTAAATAGGCACGTTCTCGCTATTTAGAACTGGGCGGCAGGTTGGGGATAACGATCTTGCCTTTCCGCCATGTGGCAGGCTTAACTGTGAACTCTTTCGCCTTGTCGCCCAAATACCAGCGCAGTCCTGACCGAAATTCTTCTAAATCTCCGGTTGTTACCGCCAAATGTCGGCGCGCACCTATATGGCCGCTCCTGTTCAGTCTTTTGCTGCCAAGCTCTGCTATAAGCCTCGTAACCGTGGCGTAGGCGGGATTGACGTAAACCGGCAACGACCACTCTTTCTGTAACGCCTTCAAAAGAAATGGATAGTGTGTACAGCCCAAAATGACTGCGTCGACACCCGCATCTTTAAGCGGTTGAAGATATTCGCGAACGGCGCTGTCCACCTCTGCCCCAGAAACGGTACCTGCCTCAACGAGCGGCACAAACCGTGGACAGGCGACCTGCACAACGTTTGATACGCGCGTAAACTGCTCTAAGGCACGCACGTATGCGCCGCTGGCTACCGTGCCTTCTGTCGCCAGGACACCCACTCTGCCCGATATGGTGGCTATGGAAGCAGATTCCGCTCCGGGAGCAATAACGCCAAGTACAGGGATCTCCCTGTACTGTTCAACCATCTCAGGAAGAGCCGTAGCGGAGGAGATATTACACGCCATCACTACTGCCTTGCATCCTCCGGCCGCAAGTGTTTCTGTAATCGCCGATGCGAACCCTTGAACTTGGCTTAGTGGCCTGGTGCCGTAAGGCACATGCGCCTGATCTGCAACAAAAACAATGTTATCGTGTTCCTGCCGTTGAAGGATTTCCATGGCGACGCTCAACCCGCCATAACCACTGTCAAAAACGCCAATGGGCGCATCTGGACGTACTATCACTGATTTGACCCAGCTTCTGATGGTTCGTTGGTCAAATTGTTATCATGGTCATCAGACGGGTTATAATGCACATCAAAAGGAGTACTCCAGTCGGTCATCTGACTGTTAAATGGCTTGCCTTCAACCATCACATTCATCTTGGTAACACCGGCGACGGCACCCACGGCGGTACGCAGGGCCTTTTGTGCTTCGGCTTCCGTAGTATCCCCCATGTTGGCAAGTGCATTGAACTTGGCATTAAAATTGAGTGTCACGACGCCGCCTTTAAGTGTCACCGAGCGCAGTTTCACCCCTTTCGGAAGTACGGGATATTTGGCAGTCGCCTGCTGCGCCAGTAGAGCGGTAACGGAAGAAGAAACTTGCGCCGTCATGTCCTGCTTATTTGCGGGTGTACCGCCGGAGTTGGCAGAGTTAGTACTGTTTGTCGGCGCAGTAGTCGTAGGTGGAGTGACGGGATTTTGTGGATGCAGTTTCGATCCACCATGCTGGCACCCTGCGAGTGTTACCATAGCCGCGAGGACGATAACCGAAGTAGAATTCCTGTTCAAAGTCTAGTGTCCCTGAGCAATTTGTATTTTGGAGTTGGGTTGACCAGCGTCAGCTGCCTGGGGCATACCTTGTACGTACCCCTTTAACCCTGTGACGATCGCAGAGGCAATTGTGCTCTGAAATGCCGGATTGATCAGGTAGCTACGGTCATGCTCGTTGTTGATATATGCCACCTCAATAAGGATGGCAGGCATATTGCTGTCGCGCAGAACCTCTAGTCCGTGTTGATACAGCATCCCATCAGAACGAGCGCCCCTACTTGGCAGGCCGCTTACAGCAGCAATCGCCTGTTGAACGCTATTTGCCAGAGCCCTGCTGCTCGCATCCTGCATGTGGTAGTAGGTAGTGGTACCACTAGCTGAATTGGGCACACTGCAACAGTCGTTGTGAATGCTGATATAGAAATCTGCGTGAATCTGGTTGGCCAACGCCGGTCGCGAGGCTAATGGTACCGTTACATCACGGTCTCTAGTCATGACAACGCGAGCACCAGCCTGCTCTAAATCTGTACGCAGCTTACGGGCAATTAGGAGAACAATGTTCTTCTCAGAATACCCACCGGCCTGTGCGCCAGTATCCGCGCCGCCGTGACCGGGGTCAACCACAATTAGTTTACCCGCTAGGTCCCCATCTGCATTATCAGGAACGCGCAAATTAACAATTACCTGATTGGCTGTTCGATCCAGGGCAAACCCCAAAAAGCGTTGAGACTCTATTTTAATGCGAGTATCTGCTACTTTTGTAATGTCACCGTTGCTATCCATTTCCGGAGTTTGAATGGACTCAATGCGGTTGACAATTGCATTCTGGAGTACGATGCTGTTCTGCGACGGCACAGCGAGGTTAAGTGGCAAACCATGCAGGACGATCTCCAGGCTACCCCCAGAAAGGTAATGTACGACGGGATAAACCGTGCCCCCAGCATTGATTACAATTGAAGCCTCAGTTGGTGAGAGAGCGTTATACTGAATGGCAGTTACTGCTGGTGGGCCTGTTAGAGCGGCGGGTACTTGCTGGTTTGCTCCCAGGTTACCAGTTGGTTGGGTAGCACTACCAGTATTTGCCGTTCCAGCCGGTGCTAAAGGTGTCGTGGTTGGATTCGGGGCTTGATTGCCAGTTGAACCAGACCCCGCCGTACCCGTGTTAACCGCCGCTGGCGACTGAGTGACCGGTTGGATGCCAGGCGGCGGCGATGTTGCATTGGCGCCAGCCCCGCCTGTTACAGGAACCGTTAACGATGCCGACTTCTGCACCGAACCACCGGAGGCTCGGCTGTTCCCAACATTGATAACAACTTGTGTACTTTTTGAATCAGTGCGCGTGTGAAAGGCAGTGCGAATGGTGTTAACGCCCTGAACTGCAGGTCTCTCCCCTACTCGAAAATAGACTCTTGGAGCTATCTGGACCACCACTCGCGTTGTGGAAAAATTCCGCTGTGCGGCGCGAATATGCAAATTGGCACCGAGTGATTTGGGATGCGTTACAGGATTGACATTATCGGGAAGGTAACATCCATAAAGATCCACAATTCCCCTGCGTGGGGGAGAATCGTCAATCATCCAAACATTGGCGGTGATTGGAAAACTTGTTGTGATAGTGAGTGACCCGGAAGTTGCTTCTATGCGTTCAACGGTTGCCAGAAGGTACACGGAGCCATTGGCCGCAGGTTTTGCAGCGCTATTGGCAGCAGGTCGCACAACAATACCGCCAAATGCTCGCGCAAGATCGTCAAGCGACAACATGGCATGGCGTTGCGGCCGAACGATAGCGAATGTAGCGTGTTGGTTTTTGGAATTCCAGTCGGCAGTCACTGTCTCGTCACGACGGTCAATCTTCCAAGTGGCACCAAATAGTTTGAGCGCCTCGATGGGAACGAAGGTATCATGGCCGTTGGAGAGGGGCTCTTGAACAGTCTGAAGGCGGACTCCCCCAATGTTGACCTTCACTGGCACTAATTGGCTAGAACCGTCGGCACGTGCAGCTAGCCCGTGCAAACACATCCCCAACATACACAGCAAAGTCAGCTTTCTTACCATCACACTCATTCTCCTCGCGCAAACGTCTCCCAGCTCGCTCCATGGCTTACAAACAGGTATTTGACGCAGTATAGCGGTTTTTGAAGCATCTGTCTACAAATGGTTCAGTATAGTTTCGGCAGTTGCCGATAATATACATGAATAAAAATTGCCTATATGACTTACCAGGAGTTCATAACTATTGAGACGCCAGACCAAACCGACCGTTACCTTACAGCGTAGTAATCCCACGGTAACCTGCCAATCGCTGCTCGCTCGGGCAGCAACACTCATCAAGCTAGGCAAGGATAACGAGGCCGCGATCATTTTGCGACAGGCGCTGGCGAAAAATCCTGGAAATGCAGTTGCCCACGCAATGCTGGGGGAAGTACTTGCCGCGTTGAATCTTCATGAGCCCGCAATAGAGGCCTATTCAAATGCACTGGGAATTGATCCTGGCAATGAACTAACGCAATATAATCTGGCGAATTCATATGCTGCATTAGGGCGAATGAGTGAGGCCGAAAACCTGTACCGAAGCGCGATTAGGCAGTCGCCTGACTTTGGAGCGGCACACTTTAACCTAGGATGCCTGTTGCGCGATAGACTTGCTCTACAGGAAGGTACTCAGCACATTGAAACAGCCGCCACGATATTACCCGACGTTGCCTTGGTTAAATATCATTTGGGACTAGCCTACTTAGATTTAGGCCGCACCTCGGAAGCGATTCACCAGCTACGTGAGTCGTACACGCGTGAGCCTTCTTTGCTGCAGCCTGTTTTGCAAACAGCTGCGCGCCTTGCTTCCGAGGATAGGCAGGCCGTTGCCCTTGCCCTGTTTCAGGCAGTGGTTGACAACCACCCCCAATGTTGGGAAGCCCATTCAAGTGCTGCTCTCATTTTGCACAAGTCCGGCAGGCCAAGCGAGGCAATAAGGCACCATAAAGCCATTTGCTCTGGACATCCTCACCTATCGGAATGCTGGCAAAACCTGGCTATTGCCCAGTGGGCCGATGGTGCCAAAGAGGAATCGATCCGCTCCTGGCAGCGTGCAACGGAATGTCCGGATGCAACACCGATAACGTGGTTTCACCTTGCGAATGGGCTTCGTGAATGTGGCCAGTCGCAGTTAGCAGTCGAGGCCTATGATCGTGCAATTCAACTTGATCCCCAAAATGCCGACGCTCACACAAATCGTGGCATTGAACTTCTAGCGCTGCGACGCTTTACCGAAGCAGAAGAAGCGCAGCAACGTGCGATTGCTCTTGCGCCGGACCACGATGCCGCCCATACCAACCTTGCCATACTGTACCTAACGCGAGGAGATCTCAAAGCCGGGTTTGCCCACTACGAGCATCGACTAGCATTTCCCAAATACAATCCTCGCGGTTACGACGCAAACCGCTGGCACGGTGAACGGCTTGCAGGTAAAACTCTTCTGGTGTGGGGCGAGCAGGGCCTTGGGGATCAGATCCAGTTCTCGCGGTACCTGAATCTACTCAGTGCGATTGACGGGCAAATTGTGGTGCAATGTTCGCGCGGTCTAGGAAGACTCTTCTATCAGTGGTACCCACACTGCACAATTATTGAATGTGATCGAGGCGATAGCTATTCAGGGCCAGCTTGGCAGCTTCAAGTGAGCATGATGAGCCTGCCTCACACACTCTCCACGGCGTACAGCGATATAGTTGATCCTGGCATACCTTCGTCGGCTGCACCAACTAGAGAAGGCGGCCCATTGGGCGTCTCATCAAACGACCTGAATGTTGGAGTCGTTTGGGCAGGCAGCGCGCATCACTTCAACAACGCGAATAGATCCATGTCACTTCGGACGCTGGAACCGATATTAGACCTGCCTTCAGTTCAGTATTACAGTTTTCAGAAGGGTGAGGAATCCGCCCAAGTTGCAGCACTTAAGCCTCGATCAAACGTTCACGATGCAGCACCATTTCTCACAGATTGGCACGCGACAAGTGCCTGCCTTCAACAAATGGATCTGCTTGTCTCAGTAGACACATCGGTGGTGCATCTGGCGGGCAGTATAGGTCTACCCGTCGCAGTTCTTTTGCCACCTTTACCGGACTGGCGATGGAAGCTTAGCGGTGAAACCTCAACCTGGTACCCAAGCGTGCGCCTGCTTCGCGCTACGAAGAATGGCGAATGGGCTAGTACCGTCAATTCCATCTCAGAACTTATAATCGAAGCTGCTGCCCTGAAGCGGCTACAAACCACCCGAGCCGCATAGAGTACTCTAACTCTGACCATCCGCGAATCCGAGGAGCCTTAGAGCGAATTGTGCCTACTTTACGGTATCCTGTTTATCGGCAAAACCAGTGTGAGTGGCTTCCTACAGTTGTGCAGGAGAAGCACCGTATTCAACGCACGAGAAACGGACACTACGGCCTATAATGTCATCCGTTGAGAATTATTCCCTGCATGGCAGGTGGCTACAATACAAACTGTGTCCTCCTGGTGGCAGCCTAAATCCAGGATACTGGTACCGTGGCAGCTATTCGGACGCGCCACTACAAAAGCTGTTCACGGTCACAATTCTCACCGAACAAGGTCAGCCCGCTCATCTGGCTCCTGCGTACACATCTACCGATCCTGAAAAAACTACAACTACCTACACGTCAGACCTGTTGCCTGGAATTCGCATTCAAGAGACCAGATTTGTAACCGACGAGGATACTGCGATATCCATTATTGATGTTACGAATACCTCCCGCTCACCGGTAAAAGTTAACGTCATCGTTCGAACCGTTTTACAATCAGACGGCACTTTAGGTTATTCGCACGTAAGTACCGCCGCAGATGTTGCAACGTGGATGTCAAACTTCGATCTCCTCTCAGACAACGCCTTGCAGGTACCGGGCGAAACGAGAGACAGCGAACCCGCTACCGTACACAGTTCCTTTTGGCTTTCGCTGGGAGCCAGCCGCCTTGCAGACTCTCGAATTCAACTTACCACGCTCGCCTGGCCAGATTGTGAGGAGTGGACGGCATCTCCCATAAGTGAATATTTTACAAACCATGGGTTTCGCTTTTCTCCCGTTCGTCCTCCAGAAGGCATTAAAGGGCTTTATACGCATCTTGGTTATCACTACACCATCGAAATGGTTGCAGGCGAGCGCGACACACTTGTCGTTGGGCTTAGCCTCGCTACCCAATTCGATGCAGCCACCAACAGCCTTCGGGAAGGTGTAGCACTTGCATTGCAAGGAAATTATCAAGTCAGACCACAAGATCAACTAAACAGCCCTGCCCAGGTTCGTGCGAGTGATCCCCGCTATGAAAAACTCACCACCTTACAATTCAATATTTTGAGGAGATATGTCCTTTTCGAGCAGGTCACCAATCTATCAGAAGTATCTCTAGTCAGCGAGTTGGCGGGACGTCGCTTGCATGTGGCGGCCCATTTGGGTCCGGCTTGCACTGAACTAGCCGCTGCAAACAATCCGCACATAAGCCCAAAAGCGCTACGCACATTCCTACAGTATCAACGGTCAGATGGAAGCCTACCCGCCTCGGTGGGTCAGTTTAGGGGCGCCGTGGGCGAGGCACTCTTTGATGCTGGCTCATGGCTGCTTCACCTCCTTAGCGTAAACGCACCACGGGAGGACATTCAGGCGGTCTACTACTCGCTTGGTCACTATGCGCATTACTTAAACAGGCGATACCGTTCACCGATCACGGGCCTGTACCAACCGCCGCCTGCCATTGAAGAAATTCCACACTTCAGTACGCAGTCGAACGCCGAACACACGGTTGGGGCTACCGTTGCGAATTATCGATTGCTCCAGTCGCTAGCAACAACTGCAGATTTTCTGAACATGGATTCAGACCGCTCAGCATGGTCCATGATGGCTGATACCACGGCTACGTCCGTGTCCAGACTGATGTGGGACGAGGACCTTGGGTTCTTCGTCGACTACGATGAGGAAACATCCCGCCGTTCATCAAAACTGTATGCAGATGGATTCCTGCCTCTCGGCACGGACATAGCATCGCCGCATCACGCCTGCGCGTGGGCGCACCTCGCCAACAACGCAACCTTTGGGTGTCCCTATGGAATTCCATCAGCAGCTCAAAGCAATGTTGATTTCACCTCGGATGGCGTCCTTCAGGGAATTAAGCAGCGCTCGTGCTGGGAGGGTCCAGCCTGGGCGATTCAAAACATTGAGATCCTTAACGCCCTTATGCACTATATTCGCGGAGTAGATGGCACGGCGACACCGATGGCGTTAAGCCTCTTGAACAGACTGCTGGAAATAGCATCCGGTGAAAATACTGGTGTGCAACTACCGTCGAGCTGGAACCCACTCACCGGCGCGATAAATACCGCTGGCGGTAAGCAGATACCTCAGGAATGGTCACTTAATTCAGTCATACTAAGTGCGCTTGTAGGAATTGGACGTCCAGATTCATCCGGCAACGTGGTTATTGATCCGCTACCGGTAGACGTTCACTGGTTCACAGTGGATAACGTGATGATTAGCGGTAGCCAGTTGGCAGTTATATGGGAGGACTCGAACGGATTCCGGGTACTAGTTAACCGTCGAGAAGTGCACGCCTCATCCGAAAGAACGAAAGTAACCGTACGTCTATGAGTACTGCCGTGCATCCCAAACTTCTCATAATTAACGCTGACGATTTTGGAATGAGCGACGCGGTTAACAACGCCATAGAGCGTGCTCACCAATACGGAACGCTTACAAGTACGAGTCTGATGATGGGTGAGCCTGCTTGTACCAATGCGGTTGCCACCGCCCGCCGGAATCCAGGTCTCGCCGTGGGTCTGCATGTTACGGTAACAGCAGATCATGCCATACTGCCGCGGGAGGTGAACCCACGCCTGGTAGACCAAGAGCGGCGGCTACGCACTAACCCACTAGCCGCTGGACTTGCCTACCGATTCTCAGCACCGGTGAAAGATCAACTCCGACGCGAAATGGATGCGCAATTTACGGCATTCAGTTCCTTGGCGCTCGAATGGTCCCACGTCGATGGTCATCAGCATTTTCACATGCATCCGGTAGTGTGGCAACACTTTCTGGGCTTATGTGAACAATACAGCATCTTTCGCATCCGAATTCCTGTTGAAGAGTATAGAAGTCACCTGCACGGTGGTGGAGACCGCTCCCCTGGGCTTGCCATTGCTGGTCTCATCCTTCGGAAGATGAGCCGACGTAACCTTAGAGCACTGCGTAACCGAAACGATGGATTAAAATGGTTCGTACCCGATCGCTCTTACGGGACATTTCAAAGCGGTAACATGCATGCTCTTTACGTTCAGAACGTTGTAGATAGGCTGCAGGGACGCAGTAATGAGCTTTACCTTCACCCTGGTACCGAATATGCGCGCCGTCTTCCTGCGTCTAAAGAGTTAGGGGCAGTTAGTGATGTAGAACTACATGCGCTGCTGCAGCCTGAACTGCGCACCAGACTTGCGCAGCCAGACATTAAGCTTACAACCTACGCAGGCGCTCAGTCGTGCCTTATCAACATGGCCTAGGGAGTCCAAAACATGTTGCCTAATCATCTCCTATTCTTCCGTCGGGCTATGGAAGTCAGGTTTTGGGATAAACTACTCGTAAATGTACTGAAGGAGCGGGACATTGCGTGTCGTTGATGTCGACCAGGTACACGAACTGGATCGCCGTGCGATTCAAGAGTTTGGAATGCCTGGTAGTTCGCTTATGGAAAACGCTGGAGCTGCTGTGGCCCAGCATATTTGTGAGCGTTACGGCAGTCCGGCGGGCAAGAACATTGTCGTCTGCTGCGGCGGAGGCAATAATGGCGGGGATGGCTGGGTCGCTGCACGGTGGCTTCATACAATGGGCGCCAATGTGACTGTCTGTTCTCCCTTTCTCCATGAACGGCTTCGCGGCGATGTCCTTGCATTTGCTGACGTATATATTCAGATGGGTTTGCGCCACCGGTTGGGGTTGGCGCCATTGGATTGGGAATCCGAACTACAGCAAGCTGAAATAATTATTGATGCGTTGCTGGGAACAGGATTGCAAGGTGCACCGAGATTTGATGTTCAGGCTGCAATTACTGCCATTAACCGGTCTAATGCTCGGGTAGTATGTGCTGACGTACCGAGCGGCGTGTGTACTAACACGGGTGGCGTAGCGACCGAAGCAGTGCGCGCTACCAGCACGGTAACCTTTGCCGCACCAAAGTTAGCTCATTTTCTACCACCGGGATCAGACTACGTGGGAGATTTATCTATTTCGCACATCGGTTTTGATTGGAACCGCATGGAAATTGATACCCACTGCAGACTTACCGGTATCAGGACGAATGGTGCGTTACGCTTCTGGCCGGCAACTGCGGCTCCGCTGTTAAAATCACGTAGACAGCAGACAAACAAAGGCAGCTACGGGCACCTCTTTATACTCGCGGGTAGTCGTGGCATGGCGGGTGCGGCGGCAATGGCTGCCCGCGCAGCTCAGCGTTCAGGAGTTGGCCTGGTGACAGTGCTTACTCCCAGATCTTGTCAACAAGCACTCGCTTCTAAACTAGATGAGCAGATGACAGTTGGCCTACCGGAAACGGAAGAGGGTGTAGTTTCTATAGACGCACTACCTATAATACTTAAACATGTTGAACGAGCTAGCGCAATTGCATTGGGGCCCGGTCTTACACGGGATGCACGTCCCATTGTAGAAGCGCTGTTAGACCGCCTTTATTGCCCACTTGTGCTGGATGCCGATGCCTTGAACTGCCTGGCGGAACTGGATCCGACCGTTTTAATAAAACAAGGGCGAAATTCAATTCTAACACCTCACCCAGCCGAAGCGGCACGTCTTTTGCGATGCACTACATCCGACGTGCAGGCAGACCGTATGGGGACAATTCGTACACTGGCACACAAATACCAGTCTACGGTCCTGCTTAAAGGGGCGTATACGCTTGTCTCCAATCCGGCGGGCGAAGTCACCATTAACGGCACAGGCAATGCCGGAATGGCCACGGGTGGTGCTGGTGACGTACTTACAGGGATTACGGGAGCGTTAGTGAGCCGCTGTGCAGCGCTTACCGCTCCGCAGGAACAATGGGTCTGCAAACCAGAGGATGTCGTTTCCCTTGCTGCCCTCGTCCACGGCCTTTCCGGAGACATTGCCGCTGCTGCCGTAGGACAGACATCCCTTGTAGCGGGCGACATCATTGCCCATCTTCATGCGGCATATAACCAACTGGAGGCAACATGCTAAGGTCTGTTCGTGCTGCTGCGATCGCTGCTTGTGCGTTTGCACTATTTGGTGGCGTAGCGCAAGCGCAGAAACCAGATGCCAAAACCACGGCACCTAATCAGGCGCCTGCAAGGCGATCCGCCACTATGCAGGTCCGCGTGACATTCTCTGGCAGTCTACTCTACCGCCTGATACCTTCTGCAGGCGTGCCTACGGTGCCGATCCCTATCCCCGCTGCTAGTGCATCAGCACCTGTAGCCGCGATACCTCTGCCAGCAAATATGGTGGTACACGGTACCACACTAGAATTGATTGACAGCAGCACAGGGAAGGTTGCACGATTTCCGGTTCAAACACGCAAGGTAATCACGGTAGACGACACGAGTTTCACACTCGTTCAAACCGTGTTAGTACCGGTGGAGGTTGAAAATAAGGGAGGCGTAACAGATGCTACGGTTACTCTAACAAGCGGCCCGCCTACCTACCACCAACAATGGACATTGAAGCCAGCCGATGGTGGCGTCGCACAGTTCACTAACGTTCCTCTCACGACACCGGTCACCGTGAAGGTAACGAATGGAACCGATCCGCCCTTTGTACAAACGCAGACCCTACCGTCTAATCCACCACCAGATGGGTATAGATGGCCCGTTATCTACGTTTCCTGGTCAGACGTTCACACGGTACCGTTACAAAACGCAACGCCTAACGCCAGCGGTGTACCGACAGGCTCGAACGCTGCTCCTTCAGCGGCTCCTGCGGCCGGTACTTCTGCTTCACCAATTAACCGCCTATTTTCCATGGTGTTCAGTATCGGATTATTAGGCTTTCTTGGGTGGGGTCTTTACACTGGCTATCAGCGCGGTCATATCAAGAAAATGTTGGAGAATATGGGCGTGGTGCTGCCACCACCCGAAAGTGCCGACTCAACACCTGCGGTTAATCCGTTCAACCCACGTGAACGTACTCCCATTATCCCTATCACTGAGGGAGTGACAGATCCCCTTGCAGGTGTCACACCTGGCGCTCCACAGGCCTATAATGGCCCGCCGGCCCCTAAACTTATCGGAAAGGCCGGAGCTTATTCTGGCTCGACATACCAGCTGAGCACCTCTACGATGCAGATTGGAAGGGACTCCGGTTGTGATATTTCACTAACAACAGACGCCAATGTCTCCCGCCAACATGCAACCATCACCTCAACAGGGGCAACGTTCAGCATTATGGATAACGGTTCCTCCAACGGCACGTTCGTAAATGGTGCGAGGCTACTCCCCAATGACCCAAAATGCCTGGCACCAGGCGACGAAATCCATATCGGTAACACACGATTCAGGTTCGAGGTGTGAGGTATATCGCATGAGATCACGGATGCTTCTAAGCATTATTGCCGGCACGGCAGGTGGTGCAATTGGCTGGTTTATGCAGGAAAGCCTCATCAACTATAACTCGCTTATAAGGCCAAGTGCGATTCCAGGACAGCCGCCTGTCCTATACGCAATGACCAGCCTGCAGGTCATTACCCTAATGGCCTGCGTCGGCGGCATTACCGGTCTGCTATTAGGAGCCGTAGATGGCCTGGTGATTGGCGACCGCAAAAAAGCAATTCTTGCGGGGATCGTAGGTTTCTTCGGAGGCACCATCCTCGGACTCGTAGGTTATAGAGTAGGCTCGGCAATCTTTAACGGCTTAGGTGGCACCGATGGAACAACGGCGGTCTCATTCGCTCAAAATGTCGTTGCTCGCGGATTTGGGTGGGCGCCAATGGGCTTGGGAGTTGGTGCTGGTGCAGCACTCAGTACTATGTCCTCTAAGCGAATTGGTCAGGGTGCAGCGGGGGGATTTCTCGGCGGATTTTTTGGAGGCATTGTCTTTAACTTTGCCAGCCTGCTACTGGTCGAGGGGACGATAACCGCGTCGAACAGGCCTGTAGATGTTGGCGCTCCGGGCAGGGCAATCGGCTTTACCGCAATTGGAGCGCTAACTGGTCTTTTCATTGGACTGGTGCAGGAACTCACCAAAGACGCTTGGGTGAAGGTCCTTGCTGGGCGCAATGAAGGAAAAGACTTTCAACTTGAGCGAACTGTCAATATCATGGGTCGTGATGAACGGTGTTCTGTACCGCTATTTGGGGATAGCTCGGTGGGCATCCAGCATGCTGCGATTCAGCTGGACCCAAAGACTGGCCGTCGTTCGCTGCAAGATGCCGGAACACCCGCAGGTACGGCAGTCAACGGACAGCAACTTCCGGCCGGAGGTCAAACGCTTCTACAGGACGGCGATATTATACAAATTGGCCAACACCAAATACTTTTTCGGGAAAGGGCTACCGCAAGGGCCGCGCGAAAGGCTGAAAGGGATGTACCACGAAACAGCCCGGTAGGCGCTGCACCACTTCCCTCACACCTCTGTCCCTATTGTGGTGGTCCCAGAGATGCCTCGGGAAATTGTCGGTGCACACCGGGCGCTTACAATCCTGCTGGGCCGCTGCCAAATGAAACGCCGCAGGCCGCTTCTGGTATACATTCATCGTTCGGCACAAGTGCAGCACCGCAGGCTCAGGCCATGCCAAATCCAGTATTGGGAAGTGCAGTGGGTCGACTCGTATGCCTGGATGGGCCGTCAGTCGGGCAGGTATTTGACATCATGTCGCCTAATGTTACTGTAGGGAGGGAAGCCGCCTGCAATCTTGTAGTATCAGGGGACACTACCGTATCCCGCAACCATGCCCAGATATCTGCAGTTGGGGGAACGTACCAGATTACGGACTGCCAATCGGCTAATGGTACATTTCTCAACGGACAGCGCGTAACCACATCGATGCTAAAAGCTGGTGATGAAATCAGGTTTGGGAATAGCCGATTCCGTTTCGAGTGAGCCAGGATGACTTCGTCTCATGACATGGAGCAGCATATATGGAAGATCGTACTCAGATAATACCCTCGGTAGATCCTAACGTAACCCGTATGAACGCTGGAATTACACAGATGGGCGGACAGCCCACGCAAATGTTGGGCGGTCCGCTGCAAACAGTCATGGGCAGCACGGGTGGTACGCTACAGCTAGAATTTCTTGCGGGTAATCAGTATGCCATGGCCCCAGAGGTAACGCGAGACCATGGGCTGCTAATACTTACCGCCGGTGACTTGCAGGCAGGTCGCCGAGCGCCGATTAATGTTTGCCTCTGTATTGACAGGTCTGGCAGCATGGAGGGCGAGCCGCTGGAGTATGTGAAGCGCGCTTGCGACTACGTGGTAGACATGCTTGAGCCTGATGACATCCTATCAATCGTCACATTTGAAGAACAAGTCGATGTCCTGATGCCTGCGCGCAAGGTTCTAAACAAATCGCTTGTTAAAGAGCATATTCACAGGCTAAGCGTTGGAAATACCACGAACCTTTATGACGGGCTCATTGCTGGTTGCATGCAGATTGCCTCAGTTCAACAGGTGAGTCAGGGGTACGTAAACAGGGTATTGCTACTTACCGATGGCGAGCCCACCGTGGGATTAAAGGATTACACCTCTATAGTTCAACAGGTTGCCGAACAGAAGGCCCGTGGAATCACCGTAACCGCCCTAGGATTCGGCCCGGATTACCGGGAGGAACTCATGTCCGGCATAGCACGCCGTTCAGGTGGTAATTACTATTACATACAACGGCCGGATCTACTTCCAGAGGTATTCAGGCGCGAACTGGAGAGCCTGATGCATGTGGTTGCCAAGAACGTGAAAGTTAAATTCCATCTTTCTCGCTGGGTACAGATGCGTCAAGTTTATGGGCAGCAACCCACTTTTGGACCGAGAACCGTGGAGGTATCCGTTCCAGACATTGAACGTGGAACCACACGCACCCTACTCGTTGATGTAGAGTTGGATAAGCATCCCGCAGGTACTTACCGAGTGGTAAGAGCCGAGGTAACATTTGATGACGTTATTTTTAACCGCCCTTCCACGCTCTCTGCAGATTGCACATTCCAGTTCACAAATGACCGCACACTAGTTCAGGCAGGAGTCAACCGTACAGTGGCAACTGAAATAGAGATTGCACAAGCGTCTATCAATCTGCAACGGACTATGATGGGACTTAAAACCCAGCAGCTAACGGCCATGGGCGCACTATCCGAGCTTCAGAAGACACGTACAATCCTTATGCAGGCTGGCCAAACAGATCAGGCACAGCAGGTCGATGCGGCAATTGCGGGGCTTCAAAGAGGTACCGGAGACGTTGACAAAACCTTGATGGGCGCTGCACTGCAATTAGACCAGGGTACCCGCAAGTAGAAAGGTATTCACCACACAATGAGTGACGATACTAATAGAGTGATGCCGTCTGTATCCGAGCGGACAATGGTACCGGGTACCGATTTAAACAGTACCCAAATGCTATCCGTCGACCCCCTGCGCACGCAGATGGGTGCCGTCACCACCTGCCCAGTATGCAAAACCACGGTACCTGCGATGGAAAAATACTGTTCGGATTGTGGCTACCTGCTCGAAGCGGGTGAACCGCCAGCGCCTGATCTCGCGGTTGTAGCGGGTAATTCAGCTCCTGCTGAACTATTCGATCCGGCTGATGGCCGTACATACCCGCTTCGCAGCGGTACTACCACGATTGGCCGCCAAGGGGCCGACATCATCACGACGGAGGGCACCGTATCACGGCTTCACGCCAAGGTCACTGTGGACGGCGGCAGAGTTATTATCGAGGACCTGGGGAGTTCCAACGGTACACGGGTTGAGGGCGCACGAATTTTGCCAAACACTGCCGTTGAAGTAGAAGACGGCGCTAACATCCGCTTAGGTAACTGGAAGCTCGTTTTGAATCTGCTTGTGAGCAATGCTGTAGCGGAACAAACCATAGACGTTGCCGCCGCGGTCGGAAATCAACCGGAGGAGGACCTGCATGAAGGGGCAGAAGCGGAGCCTCTTACAGCTACCGAACCAGAACCTGTTGCTGTTCTGCGGTGGACCGAGGGACCCGGTGTGGATGTTCTTATTCCAGCCGGGACGATTACGCTGGGTCGCAGGCCAGAAAACACTATAGTGCTTACAGGGGATCAGTATGTTTCTGGCCGCCACGCGTCTTTATCAGCGAGCGTAAACCGCTTAATTCTGACTGACGATGGCAGCAGAAATGGAACATTAGTCAACGGGGACCGGCTTCAGGAACACCAGCCTGTAGAGCTCTTTGCAGGTGACACCATAAAAATCGGCCAAACTACTTATCAGCTGGCATTTGTAACATCAAACACATCTCAGCAGGAGAATGTTGTCCCCCATGAATGACGTTAACCAGTCGCTGGAGCCTACCGCGGGATTTGACCATGACGAGTTGGTACTGGGTTGGCGCCAATATTCTGGTGCGCCAGCGGCGATAACCACTCTGCTGAAATACTCTGGGCGCACCGATATGGGGCAGGTTCGTGAAAACAACGAGGACAAGTTCGATGTTTACGAACCAGAAGATCCTGTCATTCTTGCGCAGCGAGGCTCACTCTATGCAGTTGCGGACGGAATGGGCGGGGCCTTGGCCGGTCAAATCGCAAGCGAAATGCTTCTTAAGAATCTTATACTGGGATACTACAACTCGCCGCTAGAACACCCTGAACATGCCATGGAAGAAGCCATAGCAGAAGCCAACAGCCGGATACATGCACTTGCACAGATGGTGCCCGAACGACGCGGTATGGGTACAACCCTGGTAGCCTTGGCCGTAGTGGAAAATCGTGTTCTCGTGGTTCATGTGGGGGATAGCCGCGCGTACCTGGTTCGCAGTGGTGCCATTACACAGGTTACAGTAGACCACAGCTGGGTTGAGGAACAGGTTAGCCTCGGAGCCATGAGTAGAGCCGATGCGGAACTCTCTCCCTTTAGAAATGTGATCACACGGTCCGTAGGCGCATCCGCTACTGTTATTCCAGACATGCGATGGTTCAATTCTGAGGCTGGCGACACCTGGATCCTCTGCTCAGACGGACTGACTGGCCACGTCTCTGATCAGGAAATATCGCACATAGCTCAACATGAGACGCCATCTGAAGTAACCCGACAGCTTATACATTTAGCGAACGCACGGGGTGGCCGCGACAACATCACTGTAATGGTTGTTTCTATCGTCGGGTTCACGAACACCACTGACCGGCAGGTAGAGCATAGTGAAACAGGTCCCACGGATGCAGACGACCATGCCAGTGTGGAGCCCAGCCAAAAACGGGGGATCGGTCGCTTTTTTAGCCGCTAGGTAAAGGGTTCGATCTACTCATACTATTGGTGCGTCGCTCCAACCATGATATAGGCGCTCGAGAAGCAGGTAATCATCCAGTTAAAGTGGTGCTAAAGTAGTACTCTCGAAGGGCTTTCAGTTGCCCAATTCCATGTTGGCACGGGCTCGCAGCTTTCATGCGGTGAGCGGATCACACAGATTTCAGGTGGATATCGGCAGGCGAAAATCGTTTGGAGGTTCCGTTAATTCGGCTGTGGAATATCTTACTGACAGTACGCTGATTCGGCTTGATCCAGACCTGCCGTTTTACCTAGTGCCATAGCATCGCCGGGTGCCCACCGGCTTTTGTGCGGCCGCAGTTATTGCTCAACTATTGTCTGAGGGTGGCATTTGGTACCGTAGCCGCGAACCTCTAAGTTAATTATGCTACTGTAATGCCACGAATTTCCAATTGACGGCAGCCACCTTCCTGACTCGCTAGGTGCAATTCGGTAGCACAGTGGCACTTTCTGCGCTGAGGAGTCGGTAATCTGCACCAAGCATAGGCTATTTTAATCCCTGGCTGATTATTGGTACACGCATACAGTGTCTAGCCAGGTACGTGAGCATTGCGACACGGCTGGGTGCACTCCATAAGCGCCATTGCAAGCCGCAACGCACAATGGTTTTTGTTGTCTTCCACTGGTCATGTCAGCTCCGCTGGTATACCCGTGAACCGTAACCGTTGGGAGGAAACGCCTGGTTCCTCCAGTTTACACAGTACGTGCCTATACTGATACCGGAGAATGATATAATTACCGTATATGTGCTGTACAATTACCAATTTGCATCATTCCAGGCCACCTTTGTACTAAGGACGGGTCAATCAGCGGCTAACCCGGTGAGACACTACCGCAGGTTTCGTTACTTTCAATATTTACCACCTGGCTGGTAGATTGAACCCGGGCCTACCGAACACATGGTTAACACGTAATAGTGAATGAGTGTTTACGAAGACTGGGCCGTAACTAGTGTTGCACACGTCTATAAATCGAACCGCCTTGTATTTGCGCGTAATACAAACATGTGGTTACGATCGCTAAACCATCTATGAGTCGCAGCGGAGGATAATCAGATTTGGCCGAATTGGTACTTGGCAAATACGATATTATTCGCGAGATTGCCCGTAGTAACGATATTGTTTACGAAGCGAGAGACTCTCGATTTGGACGTACAGTTGCTCTGAAGGAGCTAAACTTTCCAGCAGGAATTACGGGCCAGGCAAAACGTGATCGCATTGAGCGCTTTAATCGTGAGGCACGTGCAGCGGGTCGATTAACCCACCCCAATATCGTCTCCATTTTCGATGTTGGCGAAGATGCCGGACGTTACTTTATTGCTATGGAGTACCTGGACGGTCAGAGTCTGCGGGAATCGCTAGTGGTCAACCCCCAGCCCGGTATCACGCAAGCATGTAACATCGTGATCAATGTACTGGAAGGCCTCCACCACGCCCATATTAACCGCGTAATACATAGGGATATCAAGCCGGATAACATATTTCTACTGAAGAACGACGTAGTTAAAATCACAGATTTTGGAATAGCTCGTATCACAGAAGATTCAGCCCTTACAAGTGATGGCCAGGTATTTGGAACGCCAAGTTATATGTCTCCTGAACAGATTCAAGGCCAGGCCATTGACCATCGAACGGACATATTCTCGACTGGCGTAATGCTGTATGAAATGATTGCCGGCCGCAAACCTTTTACAGGTGACAGTGTAATAGCAATTACCTATGCCGTTGCAAACACAGAGCCAGCTGCCATACAAGGCATATCTATGCAGTTGGACAGTGTCATTCGCCGCGCATTGCAGAAGAGCGCTGCGAACCGCTACGAAGATTGCTCGCGTATGATTGCGGATTTGAAGGATGCCCTCAATAACGTGAGTAGCTCCGTGCGCAGTATATATCCTTCGCCTAATGTACAGCCAGTATTTGGAAATGTCGCACCTCAAACACCAGTTCATCCGGTTACCGGCCTGCCCATGAACTATGACCCCGCTACAGGACAGTGGTGGACCGTTGATCCGCTGACTGGAGTCCAATGTCTAATCGATGTGACCACGGGCTTGCCAGTGAACGCCTATTCTGGCGCACAGACCGACTTTAATGCTGGCGTGATGTCACAGCTCTACGATCCAAATTCTGCCAACTTGCCATTTGATTGGGATACAGGTCAACCGAATACCGCCATACCAGGTGCGAAGCCTGTAAAACCGCGCCAGCCACGAGGACCACTGTTAACAAACGGTCAAAAGGTATTTCTTAAGCTGGTGGTGACCGGTGTTGTCCTGGGACTTATCATTGCTATTGGCAGCATGGCTACCATGGCATCATACCGCAAATACCAACGTCAGCGCGAGGTTGCTGCCATACACAACTTGATGTCTCAGGGCGAATCCTCATACAAGCTGGGCCATTACCAGCAAGCTGCGACGAAGTTTCAAAGTGCCCTCGCCCGCAAGCCTGATGCTACGCTCACAACCTCCATCAAAACAGACCTTGCCTATTGCTACGTCAATCTTGCGCAGCGGGAAACAAAAGCTAATAACCTGCAACAAGCTGTGGCCGACTATAAGGTCGCCATCCAATACAAGCCTGACTACAGCGCAGCTCACACTGAACTGGCATCGGTTCAGGAAACGCTTAACAACTACCAAGCGGCAGCAGCTGAGAGTGCTGCGGCACAACAGCTAGAGTCATCGTCAGCACCACCGCCCGCCCTTCCACCGGCGCCCTCGGCCCCGTCCCAGCCTACCTTGGCACAGACTCTGCAACAAAACGCGGCTGTGGCAGAACAATATTATGAACAAGGTTATCAATTTCAAAAGCAAGGCGACCTGCAAGACGCAAACACTGCATATAACCGGGCTGTTTCAATTTCAGCAACATCGCCCGGGGGCCGTGCCGCACAACAGGCTCTAAGCCACTTGTATCCAAGCAGTTCAAATCAGTAATTCCTCCTCTATCACAGGACCTGCATTTTTTCGCCGTTGCTCCTTGATTGGTTTACAAGGGTAGATTATGCTCGCGTTTCCATTCACCTTTTACGCGCAGACACCACATAGCAAATGACTTGTGGTAAATGGTTGTGGGCACGGTGGTCAACCAGGTAATAACACCCGGAAAAGTCTTCTCAACCAGTTTCACTGGGCTATAATAGAAGGGTAAGTTTTGAGTCTGGCCCGTTTTCGATAATTGAGTTGCACCATGTCTAATGTGTTCCTGATGCGGTAGATCTTGGCTCACGGTGAAGTTATGGGCAGCCGCTTACTTGCTCGAGCTCATAGCACACACATCCGTTCGGAGGCGCAATCTGAAGAGTAAGTCCCTAATATCAGTTTTATATCTGCAGCAAATTGCAAGTTTATCGTATCTGCCGAATGTGCGTTGTTTGTTGGAAGCACAGGTTTCAGTATGGGTCTCAGCCCTATACTCATCGAGCTCGCGTTACCTTGGCCCAACACCTATTGTGCAGTCCAGCCCGTACGCTGTTCAAACGGTGGCGTCGTGACCATTACCCTACCAGATAACTCGACGGCCTCCGTCCGCCTGTCGAATCGCAACTATCCTGTGTCAATAACGCATCATGAGCTGCCATTACTTGGCCTGCCTAAGGACCTCGTTGGAGCAACGATCGCCCATATTACAGATCTACATTGTGGATACGGTGACACAGACGCGGTTTACTCCTGGCTGGAGCGAGAGGTAAACAGACTGAATCCAGTTTCCATACTCTTCACCGGCGATTATGTGGACGACCATTATCAGGGATCAGGCTACCCACTGGGTTCATTGCTAGCGCGTGTGAAGTGCAACCGCACTGCCGTTGCAGTGTACGGCAATCACGATCACCGCCGCAAGTTAACGGAAGCGACCAACGGACTTGCCGATGCGGAAATTCGACTTCTGGTGAATGAGGGCGTCGAACTTCTGCCAGGACTTTGGGCAGCAGGCGTGGACGATATCTACGAAGGAAACCCAGATCTTGATCGTACCCTCGCCGCATTACCGCACGACCGCACGTCGCTGCTACTTTCGCACAACCCGAGCGCGATAGAGAAGCTAGCGACAAGCAATGTTGTGGTTTTCAGCGGTCATACCCATGGAGCGCAGATGCGTCTTCCCTTTCCATCACCGGAGCTCGTTTGCAGAATACACCTTCATTGCAGTCAGGTAATGGGGTGGTACAACCATGGGCTGGCGAGGCTGTACATATCGCGAGGTATTGGGGTGACAGGCTGGCCTCCGATTCGACTGGCATGTCCTGCAGAACTTGCGATGTTTCACCTAACTGCGGCGAAAGGCACTTTCTCGCCGAGTTCCGTGGGAAAACCTGTGCGGTGACCCTCAGCCTGAAAGAGATTCGCAGTCGCATAACGTTTCGCACGTTCAACATTCAGGTCGGTTCGTGGAAATTCTATATCGAGGCGGTTGACTCTCAAGATGCACTACTAGACTTAGTGGAAGGTGATTTTGACCCACCCTATGGTCTTCTGCTGTGGGAGTCTGCAATTGCGCTTGCACAAACACTAATGCCTCTTGGCAGCGAGATGCAGGGCAAAACTGTGCTTGAATTAGGGTGCGGTACGGGGCTACCTGGCATTTTATGCGCGCGTAGTGGTGCGAATGTAGTGCAATCTGACATGTTTTCATATTGTACAGATCTTGCACAGCATAATGCTGAGGTCAATCAAATATCCAACATAGGCTATCACCTATCCAACTGGAGGGATTGGAACGCACCTGGAGTATTTGACTATGTCATTGGAGCCGACCTGTTTTATGACCGGATGGTGCATCGGGACCTGGTAAACGTACTGGCACGATCTCTCGAACCTGACGGCCGCATCTATTTTGCAGATCCACAACGGTTATCGACACCTGCTTTTCTTGAGATGGCGAGACTGGCCGGCTGGCAATCGTCCACAACGGCTGTACCAACCAGCATTATTCACGACTCCCCGTCGGTGCAGGCCTTTCGGGAGATTGACGTCCACAGGCTGATTAGAGCACCTCGGTAAAAATTGGTCGGTCCAATGATTGGCTCTTCGCCACAATCAGCCGTTTGATAATACCCACTATCATAAACGCTAGACCAACAAAGAGGCTCGTTCACAATGGATTTCATAGGTATCCCCGGTACTGACCTAACTGTATCCCCTATCTGTCTTGGTACATCACAGATGGGTACGGCGATAGACCTTGAGGAAAGCTGCAGGTTACTCGACTTGTATAATGAGCATGGCGGCAACTTTGTCGATACAGCTCACATCTACGGTGATTGGGTACCAGACATACCGCGCAGCATAGGTGAGCGCACGGTAGGAACCTGGCTTAAAGGCCGTAAGCGACGCGATGACATTGTAGTAGCTACCAAGGGTGGTCACTGGCGCTTTGATGCACCGCTCCAATCACGTGTCACGCCCGACGCTATTGCGGAGGATGTTGACGAGAGCCTGCATTGTCTTGGCTCAGATTACATCGATCTTTACTGGCTTCACAGGGACGATACAACAAAGCCGGTAGGGGTGCTTCTCGAGGCGCTAGAAAGAGAACGGCAGGCAGGAAAAATCCGCTGGTATGGCGCCTCAAACTGGAGCAGCCCACGCATGATGCAGGCAGAATATTACGCCGCGAACAACAACCTTACGGGGTTCACGGCGTCCCAGGTATATTGGAATTCAGCGGTCTTAAAATCACGCCCATTCGCGGACCCAGGCATGGAATTAATGACGCAGGAGTTGTACGAATTCCACAGCAGAACAGGTATGGCCGCAATTCCATACCACTCTCAGGCAGGTGGCTTGTACACCAAGATGGCGCGGACAGGGCCCAGTCTAAACGGGCCGCCACCTGCTCCGCATTTTGACCTCGAAAAGTGTAGAGCCCGACTCAATGCAATGACGAAGGTTAGCAATGACACTGGATTGACGGTCACACAAATCGCACTAGCCATTCTATGTTCTCAGCCGTTCCCTACCATACCTGTTGTTGGCTGCCGTACGCCAGAACAGTTGCGCGATTCGCTAACGGCCACCTCCATCAAACTCTCTCCTGCACAAGTACACTCTATCCTAGACACCGCGTGGCACGTTCTGTAGTCCCGCGTACTACTATCGGTTGCACGTAACTCATAGGCCCCCTAAAATCGGTTACGAGCCACCTTAATGGCCCACGGAATCCTGCCTCATTCCGTCACGCCCGTGCCGCCCCAGCAACAGACCGACTACATAATCGCTGCAAAACGCAGTTGCCTCAATGATCAAGAGGTCCAGGAAGATCATACCAAATCCACCTGGGGCACGCTGGGCAAATATCCACCGAATCACCAACAGTACAAGCGGAATCCCTAACGTCTTGATGAACACCCGAAGCGCATCTTGGCTCCAGGCTCCTATGGCTCCTATAGCCAGTCCTATACCTGCCATCGCAAGCCACCACATTGCATTTACTCCCTAAATGTCACCAGAGTAGCACCGTCACCCCCATCCCGTTCAGATGCTACTGCAAATTCCGACACGGCAGGATGCGTTGTAAGCGCCTCGTGCACTACGCGCCGCAAAGCTCCTGTGCCCTTACCATGAATTATCCTTGCCTGTTTCAATCCTGCGGTGTAGGCATCATCAAGGTATTTATCAAGAAGCATCTGCGCCTCCTCCGCACGAAGAGCGCGCAGCATCAACTCAGGTGAAATCTGCATTGCTTTTCGTAGGGCAATTTCTGATGCGCCACTCTTACGTGCTGTAGCTGTGTCGCTTTTTGTCTCCTCTTTCACATCCGAAGACTTTATGGGTCTAAGCTGTTTGAGCGGTAGCGTCGCGCGCATGGAGCCAATCTGTACCGCGACAACTCCATCCTTGGGGTCGCTCGTCAGGCTGCCATCCAGATTTAGAGTGGTAATACGTACACGATCGCCTTTTTTGAACACATGCCCCGCGTCAAACGGTAGAACCTCCTCAAGTTGCTCTTGTACAGGGGCCAATGAACGAACAGCATCCACCTGAAGGTTGTTAAGTCTCTGTTTGACTGAGGTACCTTTGCGACTGCCCTTGTTCATCTTCTGCAACTCTTGCAGAATGTTGTCTGCCTTCGCAGCGGTTCGCCGTACTATTTCCCGGGCCTCATCCTGAGCCTGTTGCTTCACGGTTCGCTGAACGTCTGCAATCTGGTTGACGCGTTTTTCATACTCGTCACGTGCCTTCACTGCTGCAGATCTAGCTGCCTGCGCCTCCCGTTCAGCCTGTGCTGTCCTTCGACGCGACGCCTCGATCTGTTCAAGTAGCTTACCGGTTTCGAGCTCCCGGTGAGAGAGGTGCCCTCGTGCGTTCTCGATCAGCCCCTGATCTAGGCCAAGACGGCGAGCAATATAAAGCGCATTTGACGAACCCGGTACACCAAGTAGAACCCTATACGTTGGCGCAAGGGTCTCGCGGTTAAACTCGACCGATGAATTTTCCACTCCCTGCCGTGAATAGGCATACTCCTTCAGTTCTCCATAGTGAGTCGATGCGACGACGCGGGTATGTTGTTCTAAAAACCTGTCGAGGATCGCACGTGCAAGGGCTGCGCCTTCTGCTGGATCCGTGCCAGCGCCAATCTCATCCATCAACACGAGCGCATTTCCGCTCAGCTCCCTGAGGATGCGCACAATGTTGGTGAGGTGAGCACTAAATGTTGAGAGGCTCTGCCTGATATCCTGCTCGTCACCAATGTCTGCCCATACCTGATCAACAATAGCAATTTCACTATCTCGTCCCGCTGGTATCTGCATACCCGCAAGGGTCATAAGCGTAAGCAGACCAATCGTTTTAAGCGTCACCGTCTTGCCGCCAGTGTTTGGTCCTGTTATTAGAAGCGTTGTGAAACGGTCGCCAACTTCTATGTCGATCGGTACCACCGTATCACCTAGCAGAGGATGACGAGCATCAAAAAGCCTGAAAATCCCTTTACGGTTGAGAGCAGGCTCTACCGCCTGCATTCGTTCAGCAAGTACTGCCTTGGCATGGATAACGTCCATATGCCCAAGAATCGACAACATCCTTACCAGGTCTGCATAGTGACCAGCTACCATTGCAGATAGCTCGCGAAGAATCCGGTCAATTTCCTGCTCCTCGCGTATGGCAAGCTGCTTCAATTCATTTCCCAGCTCAACAACGGCGGCAGGCTCCATAAACCTCGTCGCCCCGGATGCTGACGAATCATGGATCAACCCCCCAAAAGCACGAGCGTACTCAGCTTTTACAGGTATGCAGTACCGCCCCTCTCTCAGGGTGATGACACTATCTTGTATATAGGTCTTATATTGTTCGCTGGAAACAATAGACTGCAGTCGATCTGATAGCCGTGCCTGAACCTGCTTGCGGCTTGCGCGCACGCGCCCGAGCTCAGGGGAGGCGGTGTCCTTTACGTCGCCGGTTTCGTTGAGGGCAGATTCCACGCGGCTTTCGAGCAACGGAGGCGCAGGCAGATTGCCCGCCAGTTCTGCCAATACTGGTACAAGATCACGCCGGTTGAGCAGATGCTGTCGCATTCGACGCGCTGCTTCTACAGTGTACCGGGTGCGCACCAATTCGATTCCCGCAAGGCGGGTTCCAATTCGAGCACGTTCCAATATCTCCCGTAGATCATAGATTCCACCTAGGGGAATACCACCGGACTGATCGCGCAGCATCCGGGCCTCGCGTGTTTCCTGAAGGCGTCGGAGGACGCTTTCCGGGAATGGCAGAGGCTCCAATTGTAGTGCGAATTCGCGGCCCAGCGAACAGGACGTGCAGTCTGCAAGCATCTCAATAACCCGTTCGTATTCTAAAACCCTTAATGAATGAGCGTCCATAAATCCTCACTGCCATAGCAGCAGTTGTTTCTAATAATTAAATCACCACCACTATTCTACGCTACGGATACGACATTTGCTAAATGAAACCGCGAATATATCAAACACAAGCAGAAGACCAATGCTAGGGGCAGCATTGGTCTTCTGAGGGGGGTGCCAATTACTGAAATCTAAATGCGTTTTATGTAGGTCATAGGCGGCCGCTCGTTTCGGCCTTTTCCCTTAGGATTGATGCCTGAAAGATATAGAGCGGTGGCGTATACGTCGCCGTGATCAGGTAACCAGGCGCCGGCCGAGGGCTTTCGACCGGCTATAAGCTCACCGGTAACAGGGTGGTAGGCTGGATCCATAGAGCCGTCTGCCATAAGGGGAACAGGCATGTGGGTGCGCGATCCCACCCCACCCCACTGCGTGTTACCACGCACGTTGGCCCCCAGGAAGGCTGCGGAGGTTACGTGCCAATGCTGGGAGACATCCTGCCCGTTGATCATATCCGTTATCTTGTTCATCGGGATTTTCATCGATTGGATACCAGAAACATCGCCGCTGATAGTTCGGCCAAATTCGGATGTGATAACGATATTGGTAAAGTCCCAAAGGCTCTTGCCGGTATTTTTGTAAGGTGTTGATTTTAACAGCTCAACCAGAGTGGTAAGCGGCTGCCATACTTGTGGATTCATCATACCAAGCTGATCTGTCTGACCATAGGGCACTTTGCCATCCGGTGACCAAAGGGAACCACGTCCTCTGTGACTGTCAAATTCCCGTATATTACGCGTCTCAATGAAGAAGCAGGTGGAAAGCCCTGCACGCATAAGTTCATAAGCCATCATGGCCTGTACATTAGTGGCAGGCGTGAACTTGGTGCGCGCCTTCTGATTGTTCACACTAGTATAGGTTATCAGTTCGTCTTCCGGCTGCACATTAAACTTCTGCTTCAGCACAGGATCCTGAAACAGTGTATCGAGCATAGAACGATTTAGGCCGCCACCGCTCGCTGCAAGGTTTTGGTAAATTCCCAGAGCAGAATTATAACTCTTCACTGCTTCCATTGAGCAGTCTTTGGTTAGTTGTGGCGACAACTCGTCAACAAAGCGGTTCACCTGCTGGTTTACCACATTCGTAGACGATGCCTGCATTCTTAGCAAAAATCTTCTAAGGTTTGCAGGGGTACCCGCATAGATGGTATGCGCCCAAGTTGGCCCAAGATCGGCATAGAACCCTTTGCGCCCCGTGTACTGCTGCTCATTGAGTTCACCATCCGCGAGCCACCAGAACCAGCCTATATTGGGAAGGAGGTAAGGGCGGCCGTATTCCTCAGCAAAGGCCTGCATAACGTCCCGTTCGTCAGGCTGTCTGTCGTCTGTCAGCACGAGGTTGTAATGCCCCATATGGCAGTTCAGGCGCTCGCCAGAATGAAACTCGCCGGTAGACATGGAGCTAAGCACTGCCATGTCATTGAAGAGTGACGATCCGGCTTCAGCGAGATAACCGTAGCGCAGATTTCCCTGCTTGTAAATGCCATAGTTAGCCTCACCAAATTTGAGCACCCTGTACATCTCATCGCTAATCTGATTATATGGCAGCCGGTGAATTACATTGTTCGCTGTAAGAAGAGGACTAAACATATCGAACGAGTCCCAGCCGCCTTCCACGTACCAGTAGATCAGGAAATGTGGATCATCGCCCTCCTTTGCCTTGTCAGCAAGCATTTCTGTAGCCTTTTTACTCATCACAGGTGCACCATAGGCGTTGAAATAGCTTAGAAGTTCCAATGCTCCAATCGCAGCCGCGGAGGTAGCCGCTTTCCCAATCAGACCGCGCCTGGTTATACGCTGTGCCGCGGCAGGATGAAGCGCAGGAGGTGCCTCAAATCGTATCTCTGGGTCAATATCACAAGAGCCATGTACAGTATCGAACTCGTCAGTCATCCGTCTATCCTTCCTGCGGCGTTATCCGCAAGTCTATGCAGATCGCTCCTATGGGCGCGGGGGTGGCTTGTACTTGTACCGTTAAGGTATTCCGGGCTAAGTATGATGGCCTTGATGAGGCCCTCAATATCCTCGTGGTTTTTCTTCTCCGTCAGCCAGAGCTTACGATAAAGCGAACGCTCATCACGGTTATAGCGCATTTCTCGTCCAAAGAAGAATACAAAATGAGTCTGTAGCATCGTTCTTATGAACATCTCCGTGCGCGATGCAGTCTCCGCGAAGGCTTGCATACCCTCTCCGCGATATGGATACGAGGGCACGAGATCGTGGTCTGTATCGTCTATGATATGCCCGCTTGCATCCCGCAGGTGATACACACCATCATCCGTGTAGCGTGAGCGCTGGAATGCCAATGGAGTAAGCAACTGGTGGCATGTAAAGCATACTGTTCCAGGTGTGGTGGTCGACGTTGCGGTAATGCCCTCACGCATTTTGATAATCGACTCCGGCACAATAAACACGTATCCCAGAAACTTCTCACATACCTGTGCGGAGTAATTGAAATGCGGCAAACTCGGCTTACCCTCTATAAATCCTTTCATTGTGAGAACGCCGCTATGACCAGCG
>JAJYCW010000039.1 GCA_021777995.1 bacterium | reverse complement strand
GCTGCCGCAATTCAATCTCACTAAGCGCTTGGAGTATCGACTCTTCAGCCCCATCCCCTTGCACTGCTGCTGCAAAAAGTGTAAGGTTAAATGTGGCACCATAAACGTTACTGCGTAGTCTACTCTGAAAATCTCCCCACCCAGCCGCGTTTTCTGCGGTAATAACGGCGATCTGCTGGGGAACAGCCGTCAACATCTGCCGTGCATTTAGGCCCAGACATCCCTCTGCCTCCAGTTTTGCAATCGTTTCGGCTTTGCGGCGAGCCATCTCTCCAAGCGTATAAGTGCTGTCTATTCGTGAGATATTCAGTGAAAGGCCATAAACCTCGTGGAAATTGACTTTTACGCACAATAGTAGCTGTGTTCCGCTGGTAAGCGACTGCCCTGTCTGCTCTTTGAACTGCGCCAGTATATGTGACTGCGATGCCCAAACCGTTGCCCGCGCCTGAGCGGCTACTCGACCTGCTGCCTTTTCAACAAGCTCCAGGTAGGTGTGACCTTGCGGGCTTTGTCGCACCGAAGCGGCTTCGGCAATAACCCAGATGTTGTACGGAAAGGCGTCCTGCAGGACTTCCCGCACATTAGCCTGAAGTTCAGAAAGCCTAATGGGGTTAAGAGATTCCATGGATATCCTGTTCTTGCCCGCTAGTCAAGTTTGTAATCCCCCAGGTTGTATTAGGAAGATGTAAGCAGCACCTGACCCTGGCGATTACCGTTTCACCCATGTTGCGATTTGCTTTACTATCGCTCATTTGACTGTGGCATACAAATACCCGCTTTCCAACGAAAACGCGTTCGCACTGCTTCCACTAGGTTAAAGGGGTGCCATCGGCACGACGCGGCTCCATGAGTTCGTGGTACAAGAATGCGAGAGTATCCGCACCGACGTTCGCCTCGGCCTCAATGGGCCGACCAGCACTGTGACCACCCTCAGCCTCGTAGTGCAAGAGAATTGGCCTCGCTTCACTACTTCTGTTCGCCATCTGTAGCGCAGCTGCCATCTTTCGCGCATGCAGCGGATCTACTCGCGTATCTTTTTCACCGGTTACAAAGAGCACTGCAGGATATTGCGTGTTCACCACTACACCGTGGTAGGGCGAGTATTTTATAAGCCAGTTGAACTCATCCTCGTTCTCGCTGCAGCCATATTCTGGTATCCAGAACCGTGCCACGAGAAACTTGTGGTACCGTATCATATCGAGCAGTGGTACCGCACAGACGACCGCACCGCAAATTCCAGGATTCTGCGTGATCAACGCCCCAACCAGGAGGCCCCCATTACTACCCCCGCGTACAGCAAGACGTTTGTGGCTGGTTATACCCGACTCAACCAACCAATCAGCGGCAGCCGCAAAGTCATCGAAAACGTTCTGCTTTCGTTCGCGCATACCCGCTTTATGCCACGATTCTCCCAGCTCGCCGCCACCACGAATATTCGCAATGGCATACGCACCACCCTGATCGAGCCATGCAATAGCCGACGCGGCGAACGCCGGTGTGAGGCTAATATTGAAACCACCGTAGCCAGTTAGGATGGTAGGCGCATCACTCGAGGACAAGCCATGGCGCTTTTGAAGAACTGTGATTGGCACATCCGTACCATCGCACGATTGGTATGTTGCCTCGGTTGCGGAGTATTCGGTGGTATCAATCAACGCCTCCGGGGAGCCAATAACTGAGTATTCTCCGGTACCTACGTCAAGGCTGTAGACCTTGTTGGGGGTAAACCAGGACGTGTATGTAAAATAGGCGCGTCGGTTTTCCCATTCGCCTTCCGGTGCACTCACAGTTCCTCGAGCCGGCAATGGCACAGGTGCAATGGAACCGCCGCTTACATTAACACGCTCCAATGAACAGGCGGCACCATCCAGGCGTACAACAAACAGAGCACCTCCCACCGCAGAATAGGCCTGTATCGGCTTTTCGCTCTCATTTACAATTTCACGCCATTCATTCCTACTTAGGTTTGCTCTTGGAGTAGCAAATATTCGGCCGTTAGGGGCATTCCATCTTGTACTAATCACGAGATGGTCGCCGGCAAAACAGGCATCAAACCGTGCCTGAATATCATTTACGACTACTATGGGCTCACCTGGATGCTCGAGGTTAACAATGTATACCTCCGAGTGATCGCCGGATGACCCATGCCATACGGTGATAAGCAACTCCGCTTCATCTGGAGCAAGCTCTATTCCAATCATGTCTCCAATACCGAAGTTCTGCCCAAAAACCTCCCGTTCAATTCCCGTTGAAACGTCGTCCATCACGTAAACGCGCGGACCAACTTCTTCGTATCGCGAAAACCAAATTCTCGTACCATTATGAGACATTTGTATACCGCTATAGCGACCCTTAGGCAGGTGACCAATATTCTCTGTGGGAGCCGCCATCTTTGCAGCCCGCATCTCTACCTCGTCAGCACCACCCACGCGTATAGTGTACGCAAATGTGCTGCCGTCGCGTGACAAGTCTGCAATAGCGATGCTTGCTTCCTCACTACTAGATACCTCTACTGGGTCTAATAGCCGTCGTTGGGGTTGGCCGGCTTCATCAAGGCACCAGATGGACGCACGGGACTCTCCCACTTGCCTCACCATCGCAAGCGCAACGCTATTGCGCTCAACGGGCACGCCCATCCACGCAGTGCGCATAAGCTCGATCAGCCGTTCGTGAAATGCCTGCCGCGAGGAATATGATTGAATAAAGTCCTCGCAGTACCTTCGCTGCGCAGTAACCCAGGCGGTCGTTCTAGCTGACTCACTATCCTCTAACCAGCGAAACCGGTCATCAATAGTCGTTCCAAAATAGTTGTCGACAACATTCTCTTCATCAGTGTGAGGAGGAATAAAAGCCATCAATTAACTCCTTTGAGTAATTTGAAGACCAGGTTCGCTGGCTTTGGTGATTAGTTTACTGCATTGCGAGGCGCTCTAAACAGATGACAGAAGATTCCGCAGGGCGAACGCGGTTCGTAGAAATACAGTGCTCGCGGTACCAAAATGCCTGCTCGCGAGGATACTCCCTCGACCATTTTTCCTTAACGTCAAATGGTCCACCTGGCAAACTGCCCATGCTGAATTACTTATGCTTCCTCACCGAAGGTGCGGAGGTAAATCGGGTTGGTTATGTATCCACGAGCCACCAGATCAGCAGGCGCTCGACCGAATATTTTAATATAGAGGTTGACAGAATATGACTTCAGTGTTACAATTCTCTCAACTTCTTTAGAGAGGGTGGAGACCATGAGATCCTTAAGGACCGCATTTACACTCATCGAGCTATTGGTGGTTATTGCGATTATTGCTATTCTAGCTGCAATTCTATTTCCAGTATTTGCACAGGCCCGCGAAAAGGCGCGTGCCATCTCGTGCATAAGTAACCTCAACCAAATTGGGCTGGCGGCGGGTATGTACGAACAGGATTACGACGAAAAGTATGTTCCGTCCTTTATGTATCAGAAACCACCAAAGTCAAATCCAGACATCGACTGGTGGGACGACCTTCTGCAGCCGTACATCAAGAACCGTCAAGTTGTCCTCTGCCCGGACCGGCAGTGGGAAGAAACCTTCACGTCACCACGCGATCAATGGGACAACGTGGGAGGCGTAAAACGCAAAATGATGAGCTACGGGGTTAACGATCTGAACTTCTTCTACACCTTCCCTAACTCCGCGGAGCTCGCGTGGAATGATGGTAACCACTTCGGTTTCCAGGATCAAAACTACCAGCAAGATTGTCCAGATGCATGGGGTGGTCAGCTTGGTTGTAGTGTTTCCGATTCTGCGATCGCACTACCAGCAGAAACGATCTGGATTTTCGACTCGACATTCGATGAGTTGTGGGCGGATTGGGATACGGACTGGAATCCACAGGCATGGAACCATCAGAATCAGCGGTGGTCAATCCATAGCGGAGGGTATAACTCACTATTTGCCGATGGCCACGCTAAGTGGCGGCATGACGGCTCATCGCGCCTCTGCGACTTCACCATCCAGGACGACTGCGCCACTACACCACCGCCCGGTCCGTAAGCAGCAACCCATACAACGTTGCAAACACACCATGAGACCAACAAGATGAACAACATATCGACAAAATCTATCCGTTTCAGCATATCTATCACCCTAGTTCTGGGAGTGCTTGCAGCACTCGTTGCAGGATGCTCAACACCACCTGTGGTTTCGGGACATCAGGCCGGTCCACCACCCGGTACTTCTGCGGCTCAGGCGCTCCAAAAGCTTAATGCCCAGCACGGCAGCGTACGACAGCCCGGCGGCTGGAAACGATAGTGATGTATTCGGATCTCTTAGCATCTGCGCGAACGTTTCTTACAGCCGTTGTCTGTTGGTCCCTGGCGTGTGCAGTGCTTCCTGCAGCGGCCGCTCCACCGCGGCCGCTATGCATACCAGCCGTTCAGCAGTTCAACCCCAAGAATGGCACGTTTACATTGCAGAACGGATCCCGCATCGTCATTAAGAAAACTCAATATGGCTTATGTATTTCTATAGCGCGCCTGCTGTCTCGGGAGCTACACCTGCATGACGGTGTTGATCTTCCCATCAGTTCCGGCGAGGCACGTCCGGGCGATATTCGTTTACTGATTGGCACACCAGGAAAACACGCTCACCTGACGGAATATAAGCTAGCAGTTGGCAGCATGATAACAGCCAAGTCTAATACGACCGACGGATTGTTTTACGCGACCAGAACCCTATTGCAGTACCTTCACGGAACGACCTCTGTGCCTAAGGGGGTTACTACAGACTGGCCAACTTACCCATATCGTGGGCTTATGGTTGATGTTGGCCGTAAGTACTTTACAGTTGAGTGGCTCAAACATGAAATGCGTCTGATGGCGGCAGTGAAACTCAATGTCCTCCATCTGCATTTTACCGATGACGAAGGATTCCGGCTGCAGTCAAACTCGCACCCAGAGTTAAACATTGGCACTTCGCCCGTATACACACACAAGGACATCCGAGAACTGGTAGCATACGCGTCCACATACCACATCGACATTGTGCCGGAAATTGACTTTCCCGCTCATTGTGGCGCAATCCTCAAAGCACATCCGGAGTTACGGCTTGTCGCAGCATCGGGACGCAGCCTACCAAACGATATGGACATCTCTAAACCTGCAGCCATCTCACTGGTGAAGGACCTGCTTCATGAGTATCTGCCGCTCTTCCCTGGTCCTTATTGGCACTGCGGTGGTGACGAATACCTTCATCGAGCTCAATACAGTCAGTATCCACAACTAGCTGCATGGGCGAAAGCCCACGTGGCCCATAACGCCGCACCTTGGGACACGTTTATCGCGTTCATAAATATGGAGGACGAAATCGTTCGTCGAGCGGGCAAAACGATGCGAGCGTGGGCAGATACCTATGAGTTTCAGGCTGGTGGCAACGACCCACTGAAGTTGAACAGAGACATCTGCCAGGAATTATGGAACGGGTACGATAATGCCGGGCTAATGATGAAAGAAGGCTTTCGAATCTCCAATGCAAGTTATCCCGTGCTGTACTACAACGTTGGTGTTGGCGCTTCTCTACCAGAACAACAGGCTGCCACGATGTTAACGACGTGGGCGCCAAATGCCTTCTATCAGCACGGTGGGAGTTGGGTGTCCGTTCCACGATCGGCCAATCTTCAAGGCGCTTGTTATCATATTTGGGCTGATAACGCACATGCGGAAACTGAGACAACCATTGCAAACAATATTCGATTACCATTGTGTGCCTTGGCTGAAAAGTGCTGGAATCCAGGTGCAGCGAAGTTATCCCTATCTGGTTTGCAATGCCTAATGGCTGGAATGATACAAACGTGCGTAGCACCCTAACAACAGGCCAGCAACGGCAACCAATGTAGGCAGATAGCCCTTGCAACAACTATTATGATTAGATGTAATCCTGACGGAAACGAGATCCTTAGGTTGAAATCCGAATCGAAATCCGAACTAAAATACCTGTCTGTTACCAGAACATTGCGAAACGAAATTAAGGCGGGTGTTTTTACAGCCGCTGAAAAACTTCCTGGCGAGCACGAGCTTGCATCCAGGTTTGATGTGTCTTACCTCACCATGCGCAAGGCAATTTCCTGCCTCGTGGAAGAGGAATTACTCGTGAGAATACGCGGTAAGGGCACATTTGTAGCAACGCAGCCAACTACCGGAGTTCAAATAAATTCCCACATGGTACTGCTTCTTCCGGCAGTGCTTCTCAGGCAGGATCCCCACTACTTTCCGGAAGTGCTAGACGGATTTCAGGAAGAGATGGATGCGCGCGGAAGGCGTGCAACAGTTTACAACTACGACGTAATCACGAACTCCGGAGTGCTTGCACCGGGAAGCAGCATTGCATGCCTCCTCTTCGAAACTCCCGATGCAGTCGTGGTGGAGAAGTTGAGAGATTCTGGATTTCGTGTAATGGCGATCAACCACTATGGTGGGAGGCGGTCTATTCCGTCAGTCCGTGTTGATGATGCTGCGGGAATTGAAGCGTCAGTCGAATATCTCGTACAGTTGGGGCACGAACGGATCGGTTACATTGACGGGCCGGCGGAGAACATTGACGCAGGTCTGCGCCTCAAAGGATTTCGCAACGCAGCTCGCCGTTATCAGATCAAAGTTGCGCCAATCGCAGGGGATGCCTTCAATGCCGCTGCTGGTTACGACGCAGCTATTACATTACTATCTTCCCATAACCGCCCAACAGCCCTGGTCTGTGCAAGCGACCTCAGCGCATTGGGAGCAATCAAAGCCGCCCGTGACCTTGGGCTTTCTGTTCCTCGTGGCCTGTCAGTTGTTGGATTCGGCGACTTTCCCATTGCAGGATTCATCTCTCCTGGCTTAACAACCGTGAAGCAGGATAGACGCGCTCTAGGCAAAGCAGCAGCATATGGCCTTATCCAGCTAGCGGAAGGTAACATACCAACGGACTGTGTTCTTGAAACGCAGATCATAATTCGCGAATCTGCAGCGCCAGCACTCACAGGTATTGCCCCTGCAATTGGTTAAGTTCTGCTGCGGTTAGTTGCCGGTCTGGGTATTTGCACAGCGGCAACAATGAATTATAAACTTCAAGCGGCAATTTGCTATGCGTGCGGTGGTTAGGATAATCCTTTAATTTGCACGAGTTGAATGCGATGTTTCACCCATCTTTCCCAGTATCCTGCCATAACGGTGGCCATGTGCGCTTTAAGTATTGCAAGAAATAACACCACAATATGATCATCAGCATACGGGCGTAGCAAACAGTTACAAGTTTTTTATGCAACATTCTTGACACCACGAGAAAGTAGTGATACAATGTCGTCGTTATCGAATCGCTTCGATTCGCCAAAGCGAAACGATTTGTGTAATGCAATTGACAGCAAATCTGGCTTCTTTGATCGTGTGGACGTGCTGGCTTCTGCGTCAGCAGCCAGTCTGGCTGGAGTGGAAACCGCCAATGGTGGATTGAAACCCTGCGTGATAGAAACCTGAACAACGTGGTAGTGTTGAACCTTGGTTCTACGTTAACTGCACCTAATTGCAGTGCAACGGGCATCGTGAGCTGTTAAACTGATCGCTAGAATTGGTAAATGGATGCCACATCTCGCAACCAAAGCCGACACAATAGGCGCGGTGGACTGCCATGATAAAGGTCTAATCTGTTGTATCTGTATACTCGGCCGCGGACGGTACCGGTAATAGAGGTACCTGGTCTCACCAAATAAGGAGGATTATTGATGAAACGAAGCGGTTTTACGCTTATCGAGCTTCTGGTCGTTATTGCAATTATCGCCATACTTGCCGCCATCCTGTTTCCAGTATTTGCCCAGGCTCGTGAAAAGGCGCGTGCAATCTCATGCCTCTCTAACATGAACCAACTTGGTCTAGCTACCATGATGTATCAGCAGGATTACGACGAAACCTATCCTGCGGGCCTGCAGAATAACTGGTGGGAAGACTCCTGGCAGTGGCAAATCTACCCCTACGTCAAGGACCCTGCAGTTCTTATATGCCCGGATGACCCGCGCCAGGCAACAACTCCACAATCCTGGGCAGGACCGTTGGTAACAGCCGCATCAAACGGCTACCTTACATGCAACCCGACGTGTACGACGCTTGGTGTCATGGGTATGGCGCAGTCATGGTTGGGCGCAATGGCTACCCCGGCAGCGCGCGTTAATCAGCCGGCGGGTACCATCATGCTCACCGAAAAACCCAACATTGCCCCCTACTCTGCCGACGGCAACACCTACAACTGGGGTGTGGGTGCAATGATAACCGGTGTAAACTGGTGGGATTGGGACTCTCCCGGTGAGATCCCGAATGGTACCATCAAGCCGCTTGCTGATCCTCATAGCCCTCTGGGTCCAAACGGTGCGGTAATTCCAATGCACAACAACCAGGCTAACTTCGTGTTCTGTGATGGCCATGCTAAGTCCATGAACCCGGCCGCAACCGATCCTGACCCGGTTAATCAGCCTCAAAACAACATGTGGGACGCCACACGCTAGGCACCTACCTATGAACGGACCGTGGGGGCAGCTAGCTGCTCCTACGGTAACCACACCAGGAATAAAAAATTGCGATCATTACCTCTTAACATCCTAACGATTGCATCCGTTTGCAGTCTAGCCCTGTTTACTGGATGCAGCAACAAAGCTAGCATTTCCAAACAGGATATGAGCATTCTTACCCATAAAACGGCGCCCGCACCAATGCCTGCATCCGCACGCGCAACGATTGCAGCCCAGGCTGCTGCGTGGCAAAAGAGCCATGCTGCACCCGCTAAGCCAGCCAATGCGGGTCCCCCTAAATAGGTACTTTGCAGACAAACGTTGCGGGGACGTTGAATTAGTTCATCCTGAGTGCGGGCCGTGCAATTCGCCGGCCCGGACTAACCAGATGGTGCACTTTAGACTGTGAAGTGCAGCCTGTAGGCCCGTTACTTCCTTGCGCAAAGGTCTGCGACCCGCGCGGCCGGGAAGTTCCTCCGCTAGAATTCGTCTGAATTTCACAGTTAACCTGCGTGCACGCCTGCGGGAGTGACAAGGTGCTCGCACATTTCGCGAGCGTGCGGCCAAGCTTTGCTGTTTTCCATTAGCTGCTACGTTTGAAGGGAATTCATTATGTCCACAACGATTCGCGATATTGCGCGTGAAAGCGGAGTCTCCATTTCTACGGTGTCGTACGTCTTGAACGGTGGACCAAAACCAGTCAGCGCACATGTACGAGAACGCGTTAATGCGGTGGTTCGCCGCTTGGACTACCATCCCAATGCAGTGGCGCGGGGACTTTCCCGCAGAAGAATGGATACTCTAGGTATCATCTATACCTACTGGGACGTGAACACGACTGATTTCTATTTCCTTAGCGTATTGCATGGCATCCTCAGCGCCTGCACACGACACAAACAGGCGTCCACCCTCTTTACCTCCCGTCATTGGAACGAAACGGCGACAGCGATTTCCCAGTACTCCGATGGGCGTTGCGACGGCATTATTGTCATCGGCCCACCAGACGATTGTAACCTCGTTCACCAGCTGGCTGAACGCAAAGTACCTACTGTTGTGGTCAATACCATGCTCGAACAGACCCACGTAGCCTGCGTAGACGTGGATAATGTCAATGCGATGAATACCATCACCAAACATGTTCTCTCGCTTGGCCATCGTAAGGTTGCACTGTTAACGGGTGAGCCGAATATGCAGAGCTGCAGTCTTAGAACTTTGGGTTTTCAGGCTGCTTGCGACGAATTTGCTATTCCAGACGAGGATCGCCGCGTTATCGAAGGTCAGTATCGGACTGACTCGGGGTACGATCGCACGATGAAGCTGCTGGAGTTGCCCGTCGAGGCGCGCCCCACGGCCATCTGCGCAACCAACGACGCAATCGCCTCCGGTGCCATAGCGGCAATCATGGACCGAGGACTGAGGGTACCATACGACATTTCGGTAACCGGCTTCGATGATGTTGCAGATGCCAAGATGTGCCAGGTACCCATCACTACCATGCGGCAGCCATTCAGCGTGCTTGGTGGCGAGGCAGTTTCGCGACTAATCCACATGCTAAACGGTGAGACTGTGGTGGGTAATACGATTGTCCCTGCAGAGTTGATCATCCGCGACTCCACGGCACCACGACCTGCCTAGTTGGTATATAGCATACGGTGCTATTGTATTTCCCCTCCATCACTTTCCCTTCGCACCCAATTCGCCAATTTGCATTTGCGCAGCGATGGGGGGTGTACGTTGGTTAATCCGTATGCGACATGCATGCGGATCGTTTTTGGGAGGCGTACCGACATCACAACAGGTTGGTTGATGCGGCCTAGTTGGTCCAGTTTTCGAGCACCAACCGGTTGCATGCTCGCCTGGTACTCGTAAACTTTTCCAGTATTGTGGAACCTCCTTCGTGAACTCTCTATGAATCACTACCTAGCATCCTGTCGGAGCTGAATCCAAACCACCCTACCACGTCGCTAAATATGCTTCTCATTTCCGAGAACATCCTGCACCAGGACATTCAACTGCGATCACAAACTTGGAGGGATCCGTGATAGGATATAGCAGCTAACCCTACGCAAAACAGGTAAGTGGCACCCTCTCTCGACAAACCGTTAAGCGATGAGATTTCACGTTCGGATACCGCTCTGTTTGGGTTGACGAACTGATTTGCGTACTCGGTGACTCTGCTAGCACTAATTCAAATCAAAGAGACATTAGGACCGATTTCAGTTTATAATACGTAGTAAGAATTAAATCTGCGGAGCACCAATTTTGCAAACACATACTCCTGAAATCGTATCCTCAATGGTAACCATACCGGTAGGGGGAGCACAACTTGATGCATTTGTTGCGCATCCTGTAGGCGAAGTGAAAAGACCCGCTGTCATCGTTGTTCATGAGATCTTTGGGTTGACTGATCACATAAAGGACGTTGCAGCACGGGTGGCACGAGCCGGGTATACCGCGCTTGCCCCGGATCTCTTTACGCGTGAAGGCGCGCTCCCTTTAAATCAGGGTTTTGAAGCCATTCGTTCTATAGTTGGCAGCATACCTGACGCACGCATCATTGATGACCTTGAAGCGTGCGTTGGCTGGTTGCGAGCACTGCAAGGTGCCACGGGTAAAGTAGGTCTTGTGGGTTTCTGTTGGGGTGGCCGAGTGGCAATGTTAATGTCTAGTGCAGAATGCAACCTTCAGGCATGCGTTGCCTATTACGGTCGTACTGAAGGTGAAAAAACAGAAGCTCAGCCATCCCATCCCCTGGATCTTGTACCGTCTGTCAATTCGCCATTGATGGGCCATTTTGGCGGCCAGGATCACGCGATACCCGTAGACGGGGTAAAGCGCCTCGAGGCTGCATTAGGTGCAGCGGGCAAACCCAGCGAGATCTACATTTATGAGGACGCCGGACACGCATTTAACAACGACACCCGTGAACAGGCGTTTAACGCAGAGGCTGCTGCCGCTGCAATGAAGCGCACGATGGACTGGTTTGCACGGTATCTCGCGTAAGTTATTCTCTTGATCCTGACTTCAGCGAGGATGCTCAACTGAGTACTACAACAAGCGAGGAATCCAACGGGCCCCTCTTAACCGTGCTCATACCGGTCATGAATGAAGCAGCTACACTGCTAACACTCATAAACCGCGTACTTGCGGTTCCAGTAGATAAGGAGATCATCATTGTTGATGATGGCAGTGGCGATGACACCAGGCGCCTGTTGCAGGAGGAGGTAGCCGGAGTGGCACCATATACTACGGTGCTGTACCACTCCACCAACCAGGGAAAGGGCGCTGCTCTTCGTACTGCCATTCCTCATGCCCGTGGTAGATTCTGCATTGTACAGGATGGCGATCTGGAGTACGATCCTAACGACTACCTAGTCATTCTTGCTGCTTTTAAAAATCCCGAAGTCGCAGCTGTTTACGGCTCACGGTTCCTCAAGGGACTGCCGCCCATGCGGCTCCCTAACAGGATAATCAACCTTCTGCTTGCAGCCATGGTACGCGTAATGTTTGGTACACGGATGACGGATGAGGCGACGTGTTACAAGGCATTTAGAACCGAACTACTGCAGGCGCTACCCCTTACCTGCCAGCGCTTTGAGTTCTGCCCGGAGGTCACTGCCAAAGCGCTCCGCCGTGGCTACAAAATCGTGGAGGTCCCCATCTCCTATAGCGCTCGCACATTATCAGAGGGCAAGAAGATACGCTGGACCGATGGCGTCGAAGCGATCTGGACGCTCGTTAAGTGGCGTTTCTGCCGCTTCTAGGCTAATAGGGAATTTCTCCTTCCTGCCATCAATCCAGCTGCAACACGAATGTCTCCATTTGTTGGAGCTGTATGACGAACCCGGCAAATCTCTGGCTGCGGTGTTCATTCTACCACGCCTGCGAACAGAGGCAGCGCCTGACCAATCGCCGTAAGCGCACTCCTGCCTTAAGGTACGTTGAAGCACAATCCTCGAGGGTTGCTGTGGGGCCATTGTGGCGGCATACTAGCTACGCCTGAAGGTGCCTCGAGACGCCACGCCTTTCTGCAGAGAGTTGCGTATGGTGATTCTAGGCAACTCTCTGCCGCGCATTATTGTAGTGCCCGTGCTTAAAGTCTAGCGGCAGAATCCTGTTGATCGGCTTTTGGTAGCCGCAATGGTTCTGCCACCGAGTGAAACTACTGGCCCGAATAGGCCATCTGCCAGATATATTTCTGCGTTGACAGTGGCACATCGAAGATGCCTCGCTGAATAATCGTGATTGTCCCGTTCACAGTGCTTCCGTTCCGGCTGCCATTCATATCCAACGAATAAGCATGCCCATTCATCTTGACGCGGCAAATGATTGAGACGTGATCACCAGGCCCAATTCGGACGTTTCGGAATGTGCCCTGTGCAAGCTCCCCTGTGGCCGTCACCAGTGTAGTTGAACCATCGAGAAAATGGCCATTTTGCGTAAACTTCATCGTGAGACGCATGCCGTTAACAATTCCATTCCATGTTCCCGCGTATCCGTCAGCTATAGCACCAGGTGTATTTCCCGCGAAATTTGGGGGCGGCGGTGCTATATTCGCATTCCGGCCACCTCCTCCACCTCCCAACGTTGGCTGATCGGCTTCGTAATGCGCACGGTGGATACCGCAATCTGCCAGAAAGTTGGCACCTACCGGTGGAAGTGCAGGCGGTGTAATGTGAAACTGACCTTGTGCTTTGTCAATATTGATAAGGTAGAAACGACCGTCCGCAAGGTGTTGTTTCAGTTCTTTGGTTCCATACTTTAGCGCCCAGGAAAATCCCTCGCGTTGATTCCCACCTCCAAGGCCGGTATTCTCAATGCCGACGACCGCCCCGCTCGGCAGTTTGACCACCGAGAAGCAGTGTCCCGGCACAAGAATAAGGTATCCATTCATGCCAACCGACTCAACCAGGGAGGTGTAGAGTATCGCAAGATCGATGCACGTGCCAGACTTGGCGCGCAAAGTATCCCGAGGAAACTTTACATCCTGCATAAAGTGGGAGCCGTCCAAAAAGCCTGAAGGAGTCTGGTAGACGATATTATTGACCAGTTCAAGGTTGTAAGCGGCCTGCAGCCAGGTGAGGGCGTCCTTGTCACTATCCGCGGCAGCCACACCACCGGCGAGTTCACTTACGTAACCCGCAAACTGTTTCACCGGATCATCGGTCTTGGTGACATAAGCTGCGACGAGTGGAGCATTATCGTTCATGTCCATCCAGTTACTTACGCGGTTTGTCATCTGAATCTGGTCTGCGGTAAGGTTTGTAAACACGAACTGATTGACGCCCAAAAGGGTAATGAGCCTGGTGTGTTGTTCGGAATGGGTGTGCCCGTGTACATCCTGATATGAAACCGTGATATTGAGGTGGGCTGGGTTCTCCGTCTTAAAAGCAGCGACCTGATCGCTGATGAGAGGATAATAGCAGGCAACTGCCGCGCCACCTGGCATCACGTATGAAAATGTCTCTGGTGCGGGATGATCGGCGTATGCCCCCATATCGTACCATACCTTCACATTGTACATGGGAGCATGGCCCGTATTCTGGACGATTGCTTTTGCAACCCAATATTCCCCGTTGTCAATTGAAGGATCAGCGTAGACCTTATACGCAGATGTCATGACATCCTTATGATATAGCAGATTGAGGTTGAGAGATGGATTGCCGGTACCATGAGGGACAGGCATATCAAACGCCAGCACGCGTTGATTAGTATCTACGTGAATTTGAGTTGCGCCCTGAGGCAGTATGTATGTGTTAGTATCATTTAGCATTACTCCCGCCTGATTAAGCGTAACTACCGAGGTAATAACCTTACGTCCCTCCTGGGTTACAAGCGTCTCGCCCTTACTGAGGTCCACTCGCCACTGCTTCTCCTTACAGTATGCCGCCCCTAAGATCGACATCGTCAATTTGAGCGACTCTGTAGCATCGTTTGAAGCGATGTGTACTGAACTACGATTAACCTCCCATTGCGAATGTCCGTTGCTGATAACATCGCGAAACAGAACATACAGATCAGGATAGTTCGCTTTCACCACATCATAGTAGGATTGTGGTTTAAAACTTATAACAGCACTCGCATCCACGGTTCCGCTCGGCAAAATCCGCGAGTACGTTTTCATAATGATACTGTTCTGTTCCTGTGCACTACTGTTAGTGATGCCACCCATAAACATGCAAAATGCGAATAGGACGCATGCTATTGGCGTGCAAAGTTGAAATTGAGTTCTCAGTCGGGAGAATCGGTGGTGCATTGTTGTTACCATCCTTTCCCATCGGCGCAGACCAGCCGGGTGACCATTGTTATTTTCTATAAATTGCATCATAAGGAGATATTATGGATTATTAACCTGCAACTAAAAATATTACACTAGCCACAGGTCGCACTAACTTATAAACTTCCTAAATTATAGGACATTTTCCGTGAAATCATCGTTAAAATTACAGCCAATCGCAACGTAATGTTATTAAATTTTAAATATTGCTGCGCGTGATGAAAATTAAACGGGGAAATCATCTACTGGGGCAGTTGAGATTTAGTTTGGTGCAAGCGCTCGAGCAGGCGCTCAAACTGCGAGGTCGGAAGGTAATTTGGCTTTACTTCAATATAATGAGGGCATTAAGTCAAACGTGGCTGGATCAATTCTTACCTGCTTAAATCTAGTGCCAAAACCTTATGGCTATCAAAATAGAGCCCGCATCAGAGAACCAAATAATCGATCTCTTCAGCGGGCAATCTCGCACCATGAGGCATCGGCCGGGTCAGGGTGTAGTGCTGTCTAGTGCGATAGTGGGTGTTTCGGTGAGGTAGAAGTTGGCGGTTGTATTGTATGCGTAAGATGTGGGGTCGAATGCCCCTGCGGTTCCAGCTGCTGGCGCAGTAACAAATGGTCCCAGTGCCTTGACGACATCATTAATATTTTGAAATGCGGGTCCGGTTGTGCTGAATGTTCGCTCGTAAGCGATGTTATTTGCGGCATGGCCAGCACTGCCCTGAACCCCCTCGGCAGTTCCAGAAAGCCCGGTGACACTCGTCAGGTTAAGATCCGCTGCAATCACTCTGCCAAATGCACGATGCTCCGCCTCAACGCCCAAAATCTGTGCAGCCAGCACCTTCAAACCTGTTGTTGACAGATCGCGAATACCGATAAGGTATGCGGCAATAAAAGCGTCCTCGAGCGTCACTAATGTATTCAGTGCTGTTTGTACCGATTGCTGAGCATGAGTTGTGGTAAACATACCACTTGGAAAATAGAACGTCGTAGTAAGCGGAACCGCACCTGCCCCCGTAAGGGTCTGGTAGTGCAAAGATTCCTGCTCGCGACCCGCTACAAGGTATGCCTGATCATTCACGTTACCACTAAGTCCCTGAGTGAACAATGCCGACTTTGTTAGATTATCATACATTACAGTTGCCAGTGCCTCTGCCGTGGCGGCTGCATTGAGAATGGTGCTATCCATATTGCCGGAAGCTGAAGCACTGCCTCCGCCGCAGCCAACGAGTAGGTTTGCAACCGAGAGCAATCCAGCGGCGCCAACGCCAGCCAAAAGCTTGCGTCTGTTTACTTCCAGGTTGAGTTCTTTTTCACACACGCTCATGGAAATCGTCTCCTTTAATATTGCGATGCGTACACCACCTGATCGCAACGCGACCACCGGGGTGGGCCCAATCTTCGCTCAATTTAAGGTTACGCTTCAGAAGTTATCAGGGGAATTACTCTTTTATTACAATTTGCTTACAAATCCGGTTGACGCTCGCCGGACGTTAAACGATAGCCAAAACCGCGTACGGTGACGAGTAATCGGGGATCATCAGGATTGATTTCAATCTTTTTGCGAAGCCGATAGATGGTAATTGCGACTACACCCGGGCCGGTGTCAGCATCGAAGCCCCACACATCCCGAAAGATCTGCGTGGAAGATATTGCTTGTTCACTACGGCGTGCTAGATAATACAGCAGTGCAAACTCCTTATCTGTAAGATGCAGCGGTTCGTTGATCTTGAATGCATCCCTTATCCCGGTATCGATAAGAAGCGAACCCACGTGAAGTTTGGCAGGTGGGTTGATCGACTCACTGGTGTTGTTGTATTCACCTGCCCTGCGTAACATTGCGCGCACTCGCGCGAGGAGCTCCCTTGGTTCGAAGGGCTTTGTGAGATAATCGTCAGCGCCTAGCTCCAGGCCGATTACTTTATCGGCATTGTCGCTGCGTGCGGTTAGAAATAATATGGGCATGGTGTGGTGCAACCGTATCCGACGGCACAGCGTGAATCCATCGCCGTCAGGCAAGCCAACATCCAGCACAAGCAGGTCGAATTTTGCCATCGACGCCGCTGCCTCAGCATCGCGAAGAGTAGATGCGGTTTTACACTGAAAGCCCTCTTTTGTAAGTAGCTGATCGATGGCACGCAAAACAAACCTGTCGTCGTCGACGAGAAGAATACTTGCACTCACTCCGCTTCTCCGTACGCCTTCACGGCAGGGAGCACAATGGTAAAGGTCGTTCCTTTTCCTGGTTGGCTCGTCACAGTCACCTCACCGCCATGTTCATGCGCAATCCGCCTGCAGTTGTAGAGTCCTAGCCCAAACCCGTTTGCTTTGGTAGTAAAAAACGGCTCAAAAACGCGCTGTACAGTCTCTTCTGACATACCATGCCCTGTATCCTGAACACGAACTGAGAGCATATTATGCACCACTGCTATGCTGACTGTCAGTGTCCCACCGTCGCTGTCCATCGCCTGTATCGCGTTGAGGCAGAGGTTGACCATCATCTGTTCGAGCCTGCCAGCATCGGCAAGGGCCATAGGCAGATGATCTTCATACTCTACTCTAACATCCACATGGTGTAACTCCGCTTGAACGCGAATTAGATTTGCAACCTGCAGGCAGGTGGTGATTAGCGAAACTGGCCGTGTTTCTATTAATGCTGGGCTGCAGTACGCTAGCAAGCGTTGTGTAAGGGTCGTGAACCTGTCAACGTGTTCCTCAAGTGCCTTGCCTGTTGTTTCTGGCAGTGCAGCTATGGCAAGTTTCATAGCACTCAGGATATTACGAATATCGTGAGCGATCCCAGCAGCGATTAAACCGGCAGTGGATAGCTTCTCAAGCTCAACCATGCGCCGTTGCGCCACGTTTAACTCAGCAGTGGTTAGCGTCAGCTCTTCCTGAGTATGGCGCTGCAACATACGGCTTTCCGTGACATCCAGAAAAGTCCAAAGACGCGCAACCGGTTCGCCATATTTATCGACAATGGGGCACGTATACCGTCTCAAAATAACAACTGGTTCGTCGTTTAGTTCCACCTCATCATACGCAGTTAGATAAGGATCGGCGTAAGCCCGCTGTAGCAGGAGTAGGAACTGATCACGATCGCAGGCCCGGCTTACAGCCCATTCCCGAACTTTATCCGGTTCCATCTGTACAACCTGCGCGGCCGAAAGCCCGAACAATTGAGTAAGCTTACGGTTTGCAATGATATCCTGTCTGTCTAAACCGCTTACCAATACACCATAATCGGTGGCCTGCAACAGCGCACGAAGGAGCTCAGGCTCCAGTGCGGCGTAGGCCGGATTAATCCCAATCTCCTCATATGCTTGGTCAGGCGGGTTGTCGTGCACTAAAATGCCCCATTGAGTGCGCCATCGGCAGAGGCCTCAAGTAAGGAAATACATCGTTGCAATCCCTGAATGCTCATCCTGTAGCGGGGCACATGCACCGTGGAAGCTGGAAGGGCAATAGAGAGCGTGGGAGCAAGTGGTGTGAACAAAAGTGTCTGGCTGCCGCTGCGGGCTGCCGAAAGGTGGAATTCTACCCCCTCCGACGCAAGTCTGTCGGCAACTGTAATTCCAAATGACGGATCGATAAAATTGCGTCCCTCAAATATGCGGATCGCGGGTAAATCTAATCTTCCGTCACCAAGGTTTGCTATAGACGGCACATCGGCATTTGCAATGAACTGTAAATTCGGTGCGTGACGCTGCAGATATGTTACCCCCTTACGTGCGACGTCCATAGCGCACTCCTCGGCCATAACACACAACAACCCAACTTCGCTACTATCTACATTACGCAGTGCATTAATGGTGGCGAAAAGGGTGACTCGTGGATCAAGCGCCTTGCCCTCAATTGTGTCTCCATCAATTACCGTTTGTTCGTCAAACGTCCACACTGTGCGATAAGCTCGAATTCCCTCACCGAACAGTACGAGCCTTTTCTCATTGTCAACTTCCTTAACCTCACCGTGGACGCGAAAGCTGAGGTCTGGATCCTCAGTAAGATAGTCCATCGCTTGCAGGGTGGCCTCTGCAAACACCTCTGGTACATTGCCCCATGCCCTGGTATCAAACCCTCCATCCGCACGTGCTCCGTATACGCAGCCGCCGACTTCATCCATGTGTGACACAAACAATACCTTAAGGTCCGAAGGCCTTGAACGCCCTTTTTGAAACAGACAAAACCCGTCTGGAACTAAGGTACTGCTGTAATCTTCTCCTAAATACCTGGTAATCGCATTGATTACTGGTTGACACGCCGTACCAACCGAGGGCGTCTCGGTAAGAACCTTAAGAAATCTTAAGTCCAAATCTGTCCCCTCCTATACCCGCTACCGACCGACTCATGCGCCAGCAAGTAGTGGTTGTTATGTGCAAGTTTACCAGAGTGTTGTGGCAACAAGAGGCACCACTAGTTGAAACTGTATGAAGCCTGCCAGCATATCAGTTCGTGATCAAACCCAAGTCGTGAAGTTTTGTAACCATGCTGAACCGCAGGGAAAGGATGCCAACTAGTGTGCGGTAAGGCTTCCTCAATACGTCATGGTAAATAGCGCTCTAAACGTACATTTTGGTTGACTGTAACCTACGGAGTCTGCTAGAATGTATTCACTACATCTATGCCTGAAACACATCTGTTGTGTTCTAGACCAGCGGGAAACATTCACTAATGACCTTTCAAAACGACGAGGTTCAGCTTCTTCAGCAAGAGATAGAGCAGCTTAAAGCTGATAATTCACGCCTCAAGAGCGAGCTTAATGAAGAGCGTAAGCGTGTTACTGAACTGCAGCGCGGTAACAGCGCCGCAGAGGCGACCGATGTCCCCATCTCGTTCAGCGAATATGAGGAGGCCCTTAGGCGATTGGTGCAGCGAACTGCCATGATCGTTCAGGCAGAGAAATGCGTGATTCTCGTGCGCGATCGAGAAACCGGTGACCTGTTTGCACGATCACCCGCTTGGGGCATGACCGAGGAACAGGTTTTCTCCTATCGCATACCTGTTAGCACCGGGTTTTCAGGCGAATGCTTCCGCACCGGAAAGGCCCAGACGCTTGAAAATGCGATTCACGATCGCCGCGGTGCTGAAGAAAACCTTCAGGCATATGGCGTCAAGAACGGTGTATCGGTACCTCTCCTCATTGAGAAACATGACGAAAACAGCCGTGTTGTTGACCGAACAATTATTGGCGTTCTTCACTGCTTCAATAAGCGCTACGGCTCTGAGTTTGTTGAAGAAGACGTCCGACTGCTAGAGCGATTGGCCCGCAATGCTGCCGCCGTTATTGCGAACGCACAAGCCTATCAAGAGGTGATGGAAGAGAAGCAGAAGCTTGTTCAAACTCTTGAGAGCCTTACCGCGGGGCTAATACTCATCAACCAACGAGGACAGATAGCCCAGATCAATGCCCAGGCACGCGCCATCTTCCACATCGGTTCCACTGCAATGGTATCCGACTCCAAGTATACAGACGTCATTAAGCACGAGCAGGGCCTGCAGATCATTGAGCGTTGCATTAAAGAGTGCTCGGGTGAGGCACCAGATCTCCACACAGACGAAGACGCACCCCCTCGGGTACCTGACGAGATCACTGTTACGGATGACGAAGGCGACGAGTATATCTACCAGGTTCACGCGGCCGGAGTCAGGGACGGCTCGGACTCGCTTATTGGCACGGTCTTCATCTTTAATGACATTACCGACATTCGCAATGTCGAAAAGATGAAAACTGAGTTCGTCTCCATAGTCAGCCACGAACTTCGCACTCCACTAACGCCCATGAAAGGTTTTGTGCGTACTCTGCTGGATGATGAGAATGAGGAATGGTACGATCGGGAGAACCGCAGAGAATTCTACTCCATCATCGAAACGAATGTAGATCGACTAAGTAGGCTCATCAACGACCTGTTAAACGTCTCGCGTATTGAACGCGGAGCTGGAATCGAGATGAACTGGCAGGATGTTGAAATTCGCAAGGCTGCCGAGTCAGTTGTCGACATACAGAAGGGGCGCACGGATAGACATACCCTGGTAATTGACTTTGATCCTGCTGAAATAGTCGCTGAATCAGATCCTGACATCATTCAGAATATCCTGCAGAACTTCGTTTCCAATGCAATCAAGTACTCAGAAGGTGGTGAAGTGCGGGTTATTGGCCGCATGCAGGAGCCTAGTGAAGAATACCCCGATGGTGCTGTACTCCTTGGTGTCAAGGATCAGGGCATTGGACTTAGTCCTGCCGAAATCAAAAAAGTTGGCGAGAAGTTCTTCCGTTCCGATAACAAGAAAGCGCGATCTGCTGGCGGAACTGGAATTGGCCTTTTTCTCGTCAAAAGCCTTATAGCAGCCCACCACGGCACCATGTGGGTTGAGAGCGAAGTAGGCAAGGGTTCCACATTCTGGTTCAAGTTCCCAATCAAACAACCCGTGGCAGAGCCCGCAAAGTAGACCATGTCGCTTCTAAGCCATAGCAGCCTATCCGTCTCCATAGCCCGGCTTCCACATGGAAATGGTCTACCCATTCCTGGATACGCTACAGCCGGGGCCGCTGGGATGGATTTGTATGCCGCTGTGCCAGTAGATGAACCTGTGGTTATGGCAGCCGGTGAGCGGGCTTTAATCCCCACCGGCATCGCAGTGGCATTGCCCCAGGGATACGAAGCCCAGATACGGCCACGAAGCGGACTTGCCCTGCGGCACGGAATTGGTATGGTTAACAGCCCTGGGACAATCGACAGCGATTATAGGGGTGAAATTCTCGTGCTGTTGATAAATCATGGTGCAGAAGCGTTCGCGGTTGAGCGGGGAGCGCGCATAGCACAGATGATAGTCGCTCCCGTGTCCCATGTACAGTGGCAGGTGGCGGAATCTCTAAGTCCTTCTGCTAGAGGAGAAAGTGGTTTCGGAAGTACCGGTGTAAACGGGTGAACCATCACGACCGCGATCGTGACGGTGCCGTTATTTACTCCTACAGTTAGTACGCCAGTTATGCCGGGCAAGAAATCATTTCAACATCGATAATCGTGTGAAATGGTCCGAATCTGGTCGCGGTGCACCGGTCCGGAAGTGATCACCAACGAGCCAATAATATGAATTGTTCGCAATGTTTTGAACTTCTGCCAGACGACCACTCTGGCCCCTGCCCGCGCTGCGGTCACAACAATAATGTGGCTTCAGTCGCCAATCCAACTGCCCCTGAAATTGATTTCAAAGTAGTCAATGAACACCTAACAAATGCAAACCTGTGCCGCATACGTGCCCAATACAGCGAGGCGATTGAACATTGCGTAGCTGCGCTGAAGGTGGACAGCCAAAACCATACCGCTCACTCTCTTCTTGGCGATATTTACCGCGATCAGGGCAGATTGGAGGATTCGGCACAATGGTATCGCATGGCGGTCGACATTCATCCTAATCCTGTCGATCAATCCCGGCTGACGGCGGTCGAAAAAGCCATCGAGAAGTTGGCTGCTGCTGTACCGGATGATAATGCGCAAAATGCCCCTTCCCAAGAGTGGGGAGGCGGAACCACAAACTTGATGGGCGTTAAACCTCAAAAGTGGCTCTCTCTCATCACTGCAGTTTCTGGCATCTTTCTCGTGATTACGCTGGTAATTCTGTTGCGGCAACCAAAGGCAAAAGCACCGCATATAGTCTCCGGTCCCGCCGCTACCGCCGCTAGCACTAATACGCCTGCCCCAACATTGCAGCTCCCACCTCAGCCTGTACCACCTGCGGTATCATCCACCGGCGGCGGACTTCCCGCCGATCAACCTAGTGGTGGAACAATTGAACCCAGAACAAGTGTTCAGACCGCACCATCCTCAATTCCTCAGCCGCAACAGTTCGTTCAAAAGCCCGGCTCGCAATCTGGCCCAAAGACCGCGCCAGTGTTACCCGCGATGCCCGGTGTTCCTCAGGGTCAAATCACGAATGCTCCCACCGATAACTCAACACCCGTATTGCCCACCAGTCCCCTTACTGGTTCCATGCAGATTTCCAACATGCAGAATACAGGCAATGGAGTAGTAGCCGTAATGGTTAGTGCGCCCACCAATTGGTCGACTGCAGGAGGAAAGCAGGCAGAGACCACAATTATGCGCAACATACTGCGAGCCGCGCGCAACGCACTTGGCACAAATCCAGATTACACTCTTGCCCATGTATTTGTGGAAGTACAATACGGAACCAATCAACTATCCATTGCTGATGCACAAATTAGCCGTGAAAATGCATACTCCACCAATCCGGATACCGCAAGTTATAGCGCGTTGCAATCTGCACTTGTCTCGTTCCACTGGGCAAACTCGCGCAGCATATCGGCGGGTATAGCTGCAGGATCCGCACCTCAGGTAAGTTCTGGCAATTAGTGAACGGTATACATACGTATACTGTCTTTTCGTCGTTATAAAAATCCTCGTGCGTGCTATAATATTATGGTCGTCAATTAATATGGGCTTATCCCACTGCTTAAGGGGGGCTCTCATTTCAGTATGAAAATACTTTTGGTGGACGATGAACTACCAATACTTGAAGCAATAGCGTACAACCTCAAAAAAGAGGGCTATACAGTAATCACCGCAACCGACGCTGCCCAATGCATGGAGGAGATGAGACAGGAAAAACCCGACCTAATTGTTCTTGATGTGATGCTACCATCAATGAGCGGATTTGATATTTGCAAGACTTTACGCAAGCAGAGCGACGTGCCAATTATTATGTTAACCGCTCGTGCTGATGAAACCGACAGAGTTGTGGGCCTCGAGCTAGGTGCAGATGATTATGTAACCAAACCATTTAATATGCGGGAGCTCATTGCACGAGTCAAAAGTGTGTTGCGACGCTCCGCTCAGGGCGAGTTAGAGGCTGAAATACTGGTTGCTGGCAAGTTGAGAATAGATTCCACCCGACATGAGGTTGCCATGAATGGCGAGACAATTACTCTGTCCCCTCGTGAATTTGAACTTCTAAGGTTCCTGGCATCGCATCCTGGTCAGGTATTTTCGCGGCAGGTGTTACTGGATAGGGTTTGGGGTACTGAAGCATTCGTTGAGGAACGAACCGTAGATGTGCATATGCGCTGGCTTCGTGAGAAGATAGAGGAGAATCCTTCGCAGCCCGAACAAATTGTAACAGTGCGTGGTGTTGGATACAAGTTTGTCAATCGCGATTAGGTTGGAGTCGTTGTGTTAAATCGGTTACTGACTGAAAAACTGCTAGACGAAGTTCATACTGGCGTTATCGGCGTTGATAGTTCCCGCAGGATTCAATCGGCAAATGCGGCGGCATGCCAGCTTCTAGGTGCACGACAGATGAACCTCGCGGGCCGGTCGTTAGTAGAAGCAACTCTCTCTTATGAGCTTCTGAATCTCCTGGTAGATGCGGAACAATGCGGCAAAACCGTAGAGAGAGAGCTACGCAGAAGTGAAGCCACGGGTCGAACTCTTAATGCGAGGGTTTGCCATGTGCCTCGCAACGAAGACGGTACAGAAGAGATGTACCTCATCCTGCTGGATGACGTCACAGAGCTGCGGTACCTAGAGACCGTCCGGCGCGATTTTGTTGCAAATGTGTCGCATGAACTTCGAAGCCCGTTGGCATCTATCAGAGCGATGGCAGAGACATTGCAGGACGGCGCCATTCACGACCAGGCTGTTTCCCTCCGGTTTCTGGAAATCATCATTGGCGAAGTAGAACGGCTGACGCGCTTACTAGAGGACCTGCTCATTCTGTCCAGGTCCGAATCGCAACTACCGGAACTTGCACCGTTCGCGCTCGACGCGCTGTTGCGCGAGGTAGTGGAGCGATTTCAGGCCCGTGCCGATAAGTCTGGAGTCGCGCTCACTACCGACATTGCCAGCAACCTCATGGTTTCGGCAAATCGTGACCAGATGGAACAAGTGGTCGTGAATTTGGTAGACAACGGCATAAAGTATACACCGGCAGGGGGCCAGGTTAAGGTAACCACTAAAATCGTGCGTAACGGTATCACGGTAGATGTGGAGGATACCGGCATGGGCATACTGAGCCAGGACCTTCCTCGGCTGTGGGAGCGATTTTATCGTACTGATAGGGCACGGTCGCGGCAATCCGGTGGTACGGGCCTAGGATTGGCAATCGTAAAGCACATCGTAGAGAACCATGGAGGTACGGTAGCTGTTTCGAGTGAGTACGGCATTGGCAGCCGCTTCAGCTTTACACTTCCCTACGATGAGACGGCAACGAGGGCGACCGGTCGATAGTGCTCCGGCGTGAGCAAAAAAGCCGATGACGTGCAACCTGCACATCACCGGCTTTACGGAAACTAACTGGAGCGACCGAGTTTAAAGTTCCTCGTCCTCGGTCTCCTCATCCTCTTCTGGTTCCTCATCGTCAACAGCCATTTCGTAGGTATCCGTGTCTCTAAACGAATTGTCCTCTTCATCTCGCTCAAGTGCGGACCGATCTTCAAAAGACATTGTTCCGCTCTTCTTTCTGGCTTCCTCGCTAATAAAACGCACTTTGATGTCAGCCATCCACAGTGGTATATTTGGCATGGGCTTACCAGTTTCCGAGCAGAGTACCTCTCTTACCTCAGTATCTTCTCTACGCAATAGTGGCGGTCTCCCTTAATCCTGCAAAGCAGGCCTAAATTGTAACATTGTCTCTAGATTACCTAACTTAACGGTAACTATTGGTCTCGTTGTCCCATGGAAAGAGAAACAAATCCGTTCGCAAGCATTAGCAGGGCAGCTCCCAGGTAGACGAGCGAGGTTTCTCTAGACGGCTTCGTACCGGTCTCAGCGATCCACTTTCCTCCCGAGACAAAACCTAAGGCAGCAATAACCAGCAGAAGGGTGCCAATTACATTGAACATATTGAGAAATCGCTTCATGGTCTCCCCTTGGCGCCATACTGGGCGCGTCTGAGCACTACTCTCTAACCTACAAGTATACCCCATGCACCGGTGGAACATCGAATTTCGGCTCGCATACCAGTTCAATCATACGTGCTAACGTTTGCTCAATGATTAGTTCCCAGCAACATTTATCCATTTATGATGTCTAAATCCTGGTTAGACAAGCGCCGCACATTCGATATCCTATGCTAGTTGTGTGACAAAAGGTGATGATCACGCTGTATAATAAATGCAATACGGCGTAATTGCCATCCAATTATATGTTCCGGGAGTTTCCTTTAATGTTGAAATTGTGGAATAAAGCGCTACCAGTTGCAACTGCAGCCGTGGCTGTATGCTTTGTGGGCCAAACGACAGCTGCTAGGGCGGTCACCCTTCCGCCGGCTGTTGCTGGCTTTAGACTCACAACCGCGCCTAAAACCTATGGTCCCAGCACGCTTGCAGACCACGTGGACGGAGCGGCCCAGGCGGTAATGCGGTACCACTTTAAGAGCTGCCTCTATGGCATTTATGCCCCTGGGGGTAAAGGTTCACAGGTAATAACGGCAGATGTCTACACTATGGCAGATACGTTAGACTCCTTTGGCTACTTTTCAGCGCAATTAAGCCCCGGAGCTGCATACGTTAAGCACGTAAGCGTTGGTGCAGGAGGATTCCTGCTAAACACCAATGTAACCTTCTGGCGAGGGCCATATGTAGTAAGCGTAACCATAGCAGCCAATCAGCCCACATCAAGTTTTCATACAGCAATGCTCTCCATTGCGCGAGCAATCAACAGCCGACTGTCAGGATCATCTGCAGAGCCTACTGGCCTTCATATACTCCCTGCTGGACGGGTGCCCTACTCCGAGATGTTTCAGAGGCGTGATGTAGGCGGCGAGCGGTTCCTAACGAACGGGTTCTCTGCACGATATGCAGCTGCAGGTCAACAGGCTACACTGTTCGTCTGCGAATACCCGTCAGCGGGAGCGGCTTCCTCGGCTTACCATAACTATCTCTCGTCTAGCAGCAAGCCCTTCACACTTGCTCCTGGCGCTCACCCGCAGCTCATTCACGGGCTGGGCTCCTCGGCTTTCATGGTTAAGACCCGCTTCACAGGCTCAGTTATTGCTGCCCTGAAAGGCAAATTTGTAGTTGGAATGTTCAAGGTTGCGAACGTAGCTGCCGCACGGCGACTTGTAACCAGTACAGTAACGCATCTTCATTAGTCGCCGCCGCCCTGAACGTGGCGCGGTGAGGAAGGAGCATTAGGATAAATGGCTGATGATAGCAAGCGAGTAAAATCGAGGAGGCAGTTTCTGGAGGTAGCTGGGGGTGCAGCTGCCTTGGGCGGGCTATATGGCCTAACGTTCTTCCAGAGTGAAGGATTTGCTTCACCTAAAAACATCCGCCCGGCACCCACTCCACAGCCAGGAACGCCTGACATTGCCGTGGTTGAGGGAAATCCTTCTACCTATGGCGACATCACGGAACAGGCAGTAAACGCAATTGGCGGCATCAGCCGATTTGTGAAAAAAGGTGATAAGGTTGTCATTACACCTAACATTGGCTGGATGCGAACACCAGACCAAGCGGCTACTACGCACCCAGCAGTGATTCGAAAACTGGTGCAAATGGTTCAGAGCGCCGGGGCATCTCGTATCACCCTTATTGACTACGCGCTGGACGACTGGAAACTTGCGTTTCAGATTTGTGGAGCCCGAGATGCAGTGAAAGGTACTATGGCGAGCCTGCTATCACCTGATCATCCCACAATGTATCGAAAGGTCTCCATCCAGAGCAAGGTGCCAAACAAGACCGTTGATGGGGCTGAATATGATCCGCGTCACCATTACGACCGGATTGAGCAGATGCTCCCGCGAGACATTATCGAGGCCGACTGCTTCATCGTAAACCCGGTTGTGAAAGACCATGAGGCCGCGGTAATTACCATTGCGATGAAAAAGCTGATGGGATGTATCTGGAACCGCAAGGACTACCACCGGTACGGTCTACATCCGTGTATCGCGGAGCTAAACATGTACCTGCGCCCCACGCTTATCGTTACCGATGCCACTCGTGCACTTCAGACGAGAGGGCCGAAAGGACCTGGTATCGTCACTACACCTAACAAAGTGCTGGCTGGAACGGATCCCGTTGCGATGGACTCGTACTGTTGCCAATTCCTCACAGTCAACGGTGTCACCCCAGATCAGGTACCACATCTTGTTATAGCGGACAGTTTGGGACGCGGGAAAATAGATACCAGCGGACTTAACATTAAGGAGATGTAAGGTATCTCAGTGGTGGGTGTTTGGAACCCACTCGCGTAAATCGTATCAATTCCCGATAACAATATTTATAGTAACCTGGTTATCGGGATGCAGAATATGATTTTAAAAGAGATATTAGTCGATCGCCTTGCTGCTCATATCGTGAAGGACAACCACCCGCGGTTAAATGGCGATTCCATCTCGGGTCTTGCCGAAAGCATGGATCAACAGGGGTTGTTGCAACCCGTGTGTGTGGCAGAGATGGAGGATAGATCTGTTCGGCTTATCGCGGGTGCTAGGCGGGTTTTGGCGGCTGAAATGTTAGGCTGGCAAACGATAACCTGTAGTGTTCGCTACGTATGCAACGAGATAGAGCTAGTTGCGCTTGCTGCGGCCGAGAACCTTCAACGCGTAAATCCACCCGTTAACGCGTATGCGAACTGCATGAATGCCCTGGTAAGGGAATTGGGTTCTCCGTCGGGTGTTGCAGGAGAGTTGGGACTAACTCGCCAACGTGTGGCTCGGTGTATTAGAGCCGGCAAAGCAAAGTCAGTCCGCAGGCGAGCCAGCGAGACGGGAATCGAATGCCCATTTGAAGGTGGCATCGCGGATAGTGAGATTACTATTACCGCACAAGGCATCAATTTGGCCAACATAGCGACGGCGCCCACCTCGGTGGACTTACGGATCGCTGTGGTGCATAACACGGCTGATGCCAACGGCATGAGCCCGACTTCCGTCAGGTTGTGCACTGCTAAGAGTGACGGGCCAAATACATCTTGTGCTGGATTGTCGGCGTGCACGTGCATACCAGAAGAGTTGCGTGAACCGATCAAGGTGATGATAGAATCGTTTCAGGAGGCGCGTCTGGTCTCCTGACGTTTATTAGCAGGAGATTGTCTTAATGGCAGATATACCTCAGGAGTTTCCCACTAGCCGTAGCTGTGGGGGCTGTGGAACTGGGTGCGGCTGCGGTTCTAGAATTAAAGCCGGGGAACAGCGAGTAAGGCTCGCCGACATCGCGGCCGTCCGCAAGAATAGCCGCAAGGATAGCGGTCTGTCTCCGGTAGTAATGAACGCTAGCGGGACTACCATTGCCACATCGGAGGTTGGTGATGGGCCCTATGCGCGGTTCACCTCTGAGCAGAAGCGCAAGATGCGCGAGCAGCCTGGAAATCGTGCCGCACATAACATCGTAAAAATCCGCCGCACAGTGCAAGTCGCCACGTTTATCCTCTTCTGCGTCCTATTCTTCATGACAACGGCCACCAGGGAGAACAGTTATGGCATAAACAAGAACCTCTTTATGCTCATGGACTTCCTCAACACGTTGAAAAATGGCATTGCTTCACATCATTTCGCCATTTATGCAATTGGCCCTGGATTATTTATCCTGCTGCTCACCTTGTGGGGAGGTCGCATCTTTTGTGGCTGGATATGCCCCCTGGGTACAGCCATTGACATTTCAGACCGTCTGCTATACCGAAAAGGCAGGTTGTTTTACACTAAGAAGCGCAGTGACACGCGTCGTTTTCGCAATTGGAAATACATTTACCTGTTATTGGGACTCGGTGCGTTAACCTACGGCGTTGACATTCTCACATTTGGTGACCCAATATCTCTAATTACACGCACGTTTACCTTCTGCATATTCCCGCCCATTAGTTACGTCTGGAATGGTTTCCTGAACGTAGCCGACTCCCACTATATTCACGGCGGCTCGCTTCTTTACAATCTTGGCTACAACATTGATAACCTGCGCCTTCCCACCGATCATTATTACAACGGCCTTGGTGTGCTCCTTATTTTTGTGGGCCTCATCGGCCTCTCTGGCTATCAGGAACGCTTCTGGTGCCGCAATCTGTGTCCGTACGGCGGCCTGCTTGCCCTTATATCCCGGGTATCGTGGCTACGTCATTACATTAAGATGGATGGTTGCATTCACTGCAAGAAGTGTGAGTTTCAGTCACGCATGGGATGCTACGATAACCTCGACAAGAACGCCAAGCAGGAGGCAATGCACAGCATCAGTGAGTGTATTCAATGTTTCCGCTGTGAAACCGTCTGCCCAACGGATGTAATCCAGATTCAGGCTCGGGTGCCCGCAGGCATCAAGGAAGCACTTCATCTTGCGCCGTCTGGCAGTGCTCCTCGCCCAGAACCTCAAACTGAAATTGATCTCGGTAAGCGTCGGGTCGTTACTGCGCTTGGCGCCGGTGTCCTGTGGGGAACGGTCACTCAGAGTGCTCCCAGCGCCTATCAGGGGTCAATCCGTCGCTATAACAAAAACAACACTGCAATGCGCCCACCAGGTGCCCTGCCAGAGAGCGAGTTTTTGGCTGCCTGCACGCGGTGTGCCGAATGTATGAAAGTTTGCCCAACAAATGCTCTTCAACCGGCTACATTCGAATTCGGACTTCAGGGCATATGGACGCCAATCCTCGTCCCCTCGATAGGCCCGTGTGCCGAAAAATGTACCTCGTGCGGCGATGTATGCCCCACTGGTGCTATCCGGCCGTTCACGTGGCAGGATAAGCGCTACAAGCTTAAAATGGGCCTTGCCAGTGTCGACCACTCTATCTGCGTAGCGTGGAACGGCGGCCGCGACTGTATCGTCTGTGCCGAAGTGTGTCCGTATTCTGCAGTCGTGTTTAGGGACACGTTTGATGACACCCTACCCAAAGATCCGACATTACCTATCGACCACGTGGATGCCACGGGCAAGGAAGACAACAGGGGTAGGAAGAAGCGAGTTCCCACGGTGGACGAGAGGCTGTGTACTGGGTGTGGACTGTGCGAGTACCACTGCCCGGTGATGCCTACACATGCAATCGTAGTATACACCTATCAGGAGGATCGCAATTTCAAACAGCCCAGCGAGAAATGGGACGACGGATTCTGGCGCGGGAACTGGGATGCGCGAAAGGACGTGGGTAAAAATGCAGAATATGCCGCGACCAAAGAAGAGCTCGCCAAACACATTGCGCTCGACGGCCCAAGTGGCGGGAGCGGCAGCGCAGCTGGGGCAGCCTATAATCCGGATCCAACTGGTGCTCAATAGCTAATACGTGCCGCGGCAGAGGTTCCCAGAACATGGCGCAATATGCGCCGTCACCACCTGCCGCGGCAGTAACTATGCTAAAGTTACCAAGGTCTCAACGCCTCTCAGGTAACAAGCAGACACTGCCGATCTCGTCATTAATTACATTGCGGGTACTTGGGCAAGGTACTGCCCCGTAAGCGTCTGCCCGTGGTTTGCTAAAGCATAGGGTGTACCCTCAAACTGTACACTCCCTCCAAGGTGACCAGCTCCCGGCCCCAGATCGATAACCCAGTCCGCTCGAGCAACAACATCCAGGTTGTGCTCTATGACTATCACTGTACAACCATTGTCTACAAGCCGATCGAACAGCCCTATTAAGGTGTCGACGTCATTCATATGGAGGCTGGTTGTAGGCTCGTCAAGCACATAGATGCTGCCGCTCTTGCCAAGCTCCGCGGCAAGTTTCAGTCTCTGTCGTTCACCACCTGAAAGCGTAGAAAGTGGTTGTCCAAGGGTGAGGTATCCCAATCCCACGTCATCAATTCCGCGCAACACTCTGGCGATTGCGGGCTCCGTAAAGAAATGTACGGCATCGGCAATACTCATTTCGTACACATCGCTTATGGATTTACCCCGTAAACGATGCTCTAACACAGTGGGAAGAAAACGCTTACCCTCGCAGGTTTCGCAGCTGGTAATCATGGGGTCAAGGTGAGCCAGATCCGTAAATATGACGCCTAACCCGTTGCATTCTGGGCAGGCTCCCTTAGAGTTCGCAGAAAACAGAGAGGCATCAACACCATTTGCTTTTGCAAACGCCTTTCGTACGTTGTCCAGTATTCCAGTATAGGTAGCCGTGTTAGACCGACGGGAGCCCCGGTTTAAGCTCTGGTCAACAATCACGATATTAGGATACTCCCGTGCAAGACAACCAGTAATGAGGGAGGATTTTCCCGATCCCGCAACACCAGACACTACCGTGAGTACGCCCATGGGTATAAGA
>JAJYCW010000038.1 GCA_021777995.1 bacterium | reverse complement strand
CCCCGGTCGCTGTCGCGGCCACCCCTCTCCCGGGCACTCGCTACGCTCGTTGAGCGAGGGGTGCAGAGTGCGCTCAGGTTTAACAGCTTGTTGGCGCTGCTCACGGTGAATGCCCTCACCCCCGGCGCTGCGCACCGACCCCTCTCCCGGGCACTCGCTACGCTCGTTGAGCGAGGGGTGCAGAGGGGTTTGTTGTTGGCGAACAGTGAGCAACGTTGCGGCATTGTGCCCCTCTCCCGAAGGAGCGCTAGCGACTGGGAGGGAGAGGGGAATGACCGCAGGTCATGGGGTGAGGTTCTGCGAGCGAGGGGTGCCGAGGGGCTGATTAGTACTGCTCACGGTGAGCAACGTTGCGCCTCCGTGCCCCTCTCCCGAAGGAGCGACAGCGACTGGTAGGGAGAGGGGAATGACCGCAGGTCATGGGGTGAGGTTCTGCGAGCGAGGGGTGCATGGTGGTTTCGCAATTAGTGGCTGTTGAGAAATTTATAAGTATTTATCAAAAATGTCTAAAAGTACTTGACAGTAATGAAGTGTCCTGTTATAATCGCCTTGTAAGTGCTCTGCTGCACTTGTAGATGTTAGTTAATAAGCGGGTTTGAATAGTCTGTCAGTCTTTTTTTTGCAGGTACTGTTACCTGCCTGTAACACTCCCTTTCATATCTGCTCACTGCCGCCTCTGCACGGCGATATTCGTGAAACTGGTGACTGCCTACCTGTCATGGCATCAGACTACCTATCTTAACTGTTACTCTGCATGCGTTGAAAGGATGTATTCACAAGGTTTGGCTGATCCAATAACATCCGGGGAAGAGCCGGTCAACGTTTCGAAATAATTGCGAGATAAGAGCCGGGCGACAGGACTGTTCGTCGGCTCCAAACACGGGTGAAGGCGTAACACGTCGTGGCCGTCTTCAGAATGCAGGCGGAAGGTGCATTAGCGTGCTGATACGCCGCAAGAGCAGCACGGATGGCGAGTACCACCACGAAGACGTGCTCGGCGTGTTCGGGGTGATTGCGGGAACAACAGCCGCAGTTCTGAGCAGTAACGTGTACGATGTGTTCGACGTATTGCAAGCGACAAACGGCGCCGCACAATAGCCGGACAGGCTATCGACTGGCTTCCTGGTTTACGACAGATTAATCACATTCGATGGAACACTTACTTACGCACCCAGGTCCTTGGACTCAATGTCGCTTGGATCAGGAACCGGTGGAAACAACGGTCCATTCAACATAAACTGTTATTTGAACGCGTGTTATATCTGGTGCATGCTCGTGCATCACAATGAGAGAACCTGCTTTCACAGCTGCTGTGAGAAGAATAAAAAGAAGAAAAAGAAGACAGGCGGTGGTTCGGGCGGAAAAGGCGGTAAGGGCGGTGGTACAGGAGGTGGTAACTCAGGTGGTACCGGTGGAAGTGATAATTGCCCGGCTGGACTATGTCCGGCAGTAGGCGACGGCGAACATACCTGCCTAAAACTAGGTCAGCAATTCAAATGTGGAAACATCACCGCGACAACTCCGGACTGCGCCGGTAAGAAAAAGACCGCGCGGCAAATTGGGCCAATTGTACGAGTGTGAACGCAAACGAGTGTGAACGCAATTGGGTTCTGTGAGCATCACCGACGGGTTTTGCCAACCAATACTAGGAGATTACATTTGTGAAGATAATTAAAACGATTTCCCTGGTTGCCATTTCAGCATTCGCTGGGCTATTGATAGGCCAGACGCACCTCGCCTGGTCGAAGCCCAATTCTGCAAAACATTCACGGTCAGTTGTGAAATCGAATGAATACGTTATTCAGGATCCGCAAGGTGGATCAGCAGGTGCAATGGGCGCGACTAAAAACAATGGCGGCCTGTTCACATTATCCGATCCTAAGACAAATGTTGTAAGCGTGCAGGAGATCGCAAATCCGGCGGCGATAATCTTGCTTAACTCTTCTGCTAAGAAAATCGCATTTATACGGTTTGCGTTTACTAAAAATCCTAAGACGCACGTAATATCACCGATTATACAAATGATGGATTCTACAGGTAAAGCCAGTGAAATGGACGAAAATGGCAAGGTACGGGCCATCAAACAACCGAACCCGAAGACATGGTGGACACCAGAGCATTAGCCAACCTCTGACCTACCGTGTATCCTGGCGTTGCAGGATACACGGTAGTTATCCGGAGGTAGCCTGAGTAATTTTCATTTGTCGGTCGTTCAGCGCCCTTGATAGCGCACAGGCAATTATACCTGGCACAAGCTACACGCGCGAGTTTGGGTACAACGAAGATTCGCAGCTGCTCAGCATCTCGCACAGCGGCACGCTCGCTGACCAGTACGAATACGGTGCAGATGGCAACCGCCGCTGGGCGAAGGACATCGCAAACAACGCGTGGACCTGGTACCCCTGCGGCGTTGCGTGCGGCGCTGGCGAGCTGGTGGAGCAGGGCAGCGACCTCACGGGCAGCACGTGGACGACGAACGCGCAGTACCTTCGGGCTGGTGGCGGCTGCAGCAGCATGCTAATACGGCAGAAGAGCAGCACGGATGACGAGTACCATCATGAGGACCCGCTAGGCGTGTTCGGGGTGATTACGGGGGCGAGCGGGGGTGTGTTGAGCAGTAACGTGTACGATGCGTTCATGGCGCACCAGTATGTCCCGGTACCAAGCAAGCACCCGGCGAAATGCTACATCGCGATGAGCGAGCCAGGCATACTCACCGGCAGCGGCGGGAGGGGCGTGGTGGTACCCAGCCGCGGCTTCCAGGTGATGGGCAATAGGGCTGTTAATATGGCCCAGTTACCAAACGCATGTAGTTCGATTTCAACACAGCCAACCACGTTGCAGTGTTTGAATTCATGTCTGTAAACAATGGGATGGAGTTGGTGGGCGTGCGCGACTTTGTGCCTTGCCTTTAGTCGGCGCGGTAAGTGTAATTGGCTATTTCTTTACTGCCTGCGGCTGCCTTGGCCGGACAACGATGCTTGCATGGAGATGTATGACGATATATGCCTAGATCCTGAGCCGTGACCTGTACTGAATAAAGCCAACAGTTTAGTGGCTCGTAATAGAGGAGATTTCAATGTTTCAGTCCAAGCGCATTAGGTCCAAAATACCGAATTCACCACAGTTTACACACTGTTTAGTACTTGCTGGCCGAGAGGCGCAGCAGCGGTCAATCAGCAGCATCGAACCACTGTTATTATTACACGCGCTTCTAAGGCAGTCCAACAACGGCCTTGATGCGCTCCTTCCAATTGGGCAATCTGCGAGGGAGTTGCTAATTGAAGTCTCGAACGAAATTGAACGTAGCCTTGCACCGACTAGCTATTCTCCCTCCAATGCCTGCGAACTGACGCCGGCCAGTAGGGTAGTTTTCAACATGGCTAAAGCCGAGGCTGCTTCACTTGCCGCTAACTCTGTAATGCTTGACCACCTACTTCTTGCCCTATTCAATGATGACTCGTGTGCAAGTTTGTTACACAGCACGGGTCTCTTTGAAGCTGATGTTAGGTCTAAGATACAATTGGGTCAATAGCGCCAAAGTAGTACGTCAAAGCGAAATGGTGGCCGACGTGGTAGGCAAGTGTCGTCATAATCTGCATGTCAGGTCCGTTGTCGTACCGTTTCGCGGCAGTCCTTCGAATGGTACCACGGTCACGTGGACGACGAACGCGCAGTGCCTGCGGGCAGGGCCGGCTGCAGCAGCATACTGATACGCCGCAAGAGCAGCACGGATGACGAGTACCACCACGAAGACGTGCTGGGCGTGTTCGGCGTGATTACGGGGGCGAGCGGGGCTGTGTTGAGCAGCAACGTTTACGACGCGTTTATGGAGATGCGGTATGCGCAGAGCGTAAGCAAGACTACTCAACCTGCAACCTGCTACAAGGCAATGAGCGAGCCAGGCATACTCACCGGCAGCGGTGGGCGTGGGGTGGTGGTACCCAGCCGCGGCTTCCAGGTGATGGGCAACAAGCCAGCACCAGTCAAGAAACAGGCATGGAAGAAGAGCGCAAAGTTGACGCCGGCACAGTGTTTGGACCTGTATGGATGGTGTATCAAAGATGCAGCGTCGAAGGAACAGGAATGCTTACAGGGACTTGGCATTATTGAAGCCACGATAATCGGCGCCTGCAGATATGCCTGCACTGCAGCACTAGCTCCCGAATCTGTAATGACCATTGGTTGCGCATTTTGTCTAGGTGCCGGAGATGCAATCGGTGTTGTTGGCTTAATAACGTGTTGGTTGAACGGGGCGTTGGATAGAATGCACGGCCGCCAAAAACCCACTAATTGTTTAGCAAAGGGGCAATGGTGGTTCCAAAACGGTGTAGCTATATCCTGATATCGACGGTCCCTCGTCTGGTACGGTCCGCCTAACCAGCGGGGGGTTGTTTTACCACCATTTTGGTCAATCTACCGAGGTGACAGCTGCAATGACTGCTTTCCAAAATGAGCCCACGCGCAGAAAACAGAAAAAACGAGTCTCTGCTGAGTTCTATGAGCGCGGAGTAACATTGCACAAACGCATGCTTCAAGATGCAGCCTGTCCGCCGCGTGATCTTGAAGCTATCGGTCTTTGGTTAGAGGAGTTCGCCCGTCCCAATAGGCGTGAGGAAATATCAGCCAATGCGTACATTTGGTACATCTATGGATGGATATGTTTAGCACCGCTTAGCCTCCTCGCACTTCCATTTATTGAGAAACATATCCACGCGTGTGCCATGGTGCCAGTACTAAATCTGGTGCTGTTAGAAACGTGGCAACGGCTAACGCAGAGATCGTATCTATCCAGATACGATGAGAGGGTAAGATTTCTTGCTACTGACTTCGCATCTGCGATCTTTGCTAATGCTTCTCCCAGAACAGTTGGGCCAATGATTAGCTTAAGGTGTTTGTACTACGGTTACCAGTTTAGCAACAGAACAAGGCTTCAGGACATTCTACCAGCGAACGCTGAAAAGCAACTTGAAGGTGCGTTATTAGATGCCAATCTTACACCAGATTTGAATATCTCACCGAACGTGTTGGCGCGTTGTAATGCGGTACTGCACGGTAAGAGAGGTTTTGGTGCGCAATCGATGTCGAAAAGGGTGCGGTCCCTCATTCAACAACTTCAGACCACGCACGGATGGTCTAATCGTTAATACATCGAGGCTAACCACCTTACTTGATATATTATCAGCCTCTTGCGGTCATGCCGTCATTGCTTGCCGCAGCGGATATTGTGCACCCGAGGGGAACCTAATTGACGGTGCAGTGGAAATATTCATCTGTTTGCAGATCACTTGCAGCGTGAAAAAGGACTGAGCTAGCAGTGCTGCGGCCGATCAAATGCGTCACAATGTCGTCTGACGTCGCAGTGGAGACGTCCAGCCTTTTGCCAGTTAGCTCGGTCTGGGTGCGTGTCGTGGCACCGAACGTGTCGGCGAGAATGATTGAATATGGACTACCGTTCCAGGTGGCGCGTTTATCGAAGCAGGGATCTCATCATCAGGGCAATCTGCACCCAACTGCCTCCTGAAATTCTGTTTGAAGGGTGGTTCTCATCGATTATGTTGTTCTCTTTGGCTCCAGACCGTGGTGTGCGGGCGTGACTTTGCTTACGTCCGTATGAACGCGTGCTAGCTGCCTATTGGCAATGTTTCATAATTTAATGGGCCTCGCAAATTCTCCTATTACCGGGCTTAACATATGAGTGAGCCGTCTGCCTAGTCGTGAAGTATCGTCAGATACTTTGCAATTCAGCGTCCAGGTCCCAGAACCCAGCTCATGCCGGGTACCTGTTGGGGTGATGACCGTGGCAGTAGTATTGGTGGGTACTGTGATGTGCATCGTGACGGTGTTACCGTTGCGCGTCCAGTTGGATACGATGAGACCATGGGGCGAATTAAACCGGCAGTGGACCCATTTAAGGTTGCCGAGGATGTGTGGATGAATGATAATGTGCGCGAACCCAGGATGCGCAGGATCGGTTTGAATACCCGCTAATGTCTGATAGAACCAGGCATCCACATTACCGGCCTGAATGAGCAGTGCCTCGCTATTCATTCCAGGACCTCTTGTATCATAATCCCACCGCTCCCAAATGGTTTGGGCGCCTTTCGCAATCATGTATCCCCAACTGGGCCGTGTAGTTTGAGTTACAATTCTCCAGGCAACATCCGATCTTCCAAATTTGGAGAGAACCTGCATCAGCCACTGGTTGCCTATCAATCCCACCGTAAGATGACCTTCATGAGTTATAAGAATATCGTGAACGAGGTTGTTCACGATATTCTGTTTAAGCCTTGCTGATTTTGGCAGCAGGCCAAATGCTAACGGCAGAACGTATGAGCATTGAGTGCCACTGGTGAATGTACACGTTGTAGCATTGAAAAAGCGGTTGAGAAACGCATTGTAGAGGTTGTTGCCCATGAGCCTCCACATGGCGCTGTCGCGGTGAAATCCAAGGCGTGTGGCTGCATGCTGCATAATCCTCACGTTATTGTACTGATAGGCAGTTGCAACCAGGTCTAGCGGTGTCATGCCGAAGTCACTAATCTTACCGCCAATAGTGTAGATGTCGGAGGTCGCCGTGTCATTCAAACCTGTTAACGTTCCATCCGGCCGTCCGTGAATGCGACTCATCGCAAGTACCCATCGCTTCATCGCCGGGTAGTTGCGTCGTTCCAGGCGAGTGTCTGCATAGAACAGCGTATACCAGTCAGGGATTATTGTGAAGACACTGGGCCATTCTACACCCTGACCCGCCTGCCAATACATCGACACATCAGGTATGGTTCCATCAGGTCGTTGTGAGCGTCGTACATCATCCATCCACTTTGTGTAGAATGCGGCAATATCATAGTTGTAAGCTTCGCTTTCACTGTCCTTCGCAGGGTCGCCCATCCAGGGCATGCGTTCATCGCGATCGGGGTCAAGAGGAGCACTGCGCAAAAACATCTTCATCGTGGCGCACATTGCGTTGTGAATTTTATTGATAAGGGAATTAGAGCAAGAGAAACTTCCAACACGTTTCACGTCCGTATGTTCGACAAGTCCTTCGAAATTGCTCTTCGACGGTTTGCCGGGAAAGCCCTTAACCTGCACACGCCGAAATCCCTGCCCCTTGAAGATGGGATTCCACACTTCCACGCCCTTACCTGCAAACGTATAGCTGTCTGTCGCCCGCGCCGTTCGGTTATCGGCTGTCTTTAAGAGACCATCCGGTAGAAGGCTATAGGCGCTCGTCATGGTGACGGTTTTCCCGCGATGACCTCCTGCAATTAGTCGAACTGTGCCATAGAAGGTACGTCCCATATCGATCTCATAGATGCCTTTAAGTGGTGAAGAGATAGCAACGGGGTGTACCACTCGAGTTACGCGCATGGGCTCAATCATCTGGGCTTCTAGCCTGCCACCCGGTGCGCGCATAATTGATGCTGGCTCCCAGATTCCCGCGCGTGGAGTATATCCGGGGCGTGACCATCCCGGAATTGCCATTCTGGCGTCGTAGGATTCCCCGTCATACTCGTTGTTTGCTCTTATTGGGCCCTGGTCGGTAACCTGCCAGTGACGGTCACTGACTATAGTTTGCTTCGAGCCGTTCGAGTAGGTAATTTCCAGTTGCAGCAACAGACGCGGAAGCCCGTAGTTCACGGCGGTCATGCGTGGGGGATAAAAGCGCCCGTTACCAAGTATCACGCCGATAGCATTTGCCCCGGGGTGAAGGAGTTTTGTAACGTCGAGGGTTACGTAGTAATCCGCTTTGCGGTAGTCCGATAGTGCGGGATCCATGACGTGGTTTGAAGCCGGTAGGCCATTGACGAATACGTAGGAAAATCCCAGGCCGCAAACATAGGCAACGGCTTTTTTGACGTGGTGACTTACCACGAATTCCCGGCGTAGGTAACGCGCGGATAAAGGGGGATGCGCTGCAATGTCGCCTTGTGCCAAATCACCCCACGGCTGCATGCCATCTGGCCCAAGGGCTTGTGCAGCGACCCAGTCGCTACTACGGCCTTGCGTCGACATCCATCCTGTATGTGCCTTTTCAGAGGCCACCCACGATGGTCCGGTGTGAACAACTGTTAAACCGCCGCTACGATATGCAATTTTTACTGCGGCAATAACTCCGGCCGGGTTGGGAGAAGTACCAATATTGCGTGCAGCAATGGCGATGATATTCTCGCCGGTGTGCAGGTAGGGTAAGAGGTTGAACCGGAGGGGTTGATACCAATCAGACCCGCCACCAATTCTTCGTCCGTTCACATACAACGAGAACTGGTTGTCGACGGTGCCCACGAATACAGCTCGTTTAACGTTTCCCAGGTTTCTCAAGTGAATCTGGGTCCGAAAGAAACGTTTGCCCAGTGGTGCCGATGCATTCGCTGCACCGCTCTGCGGGTACCATATCCAGCTGGAACCCTGCAACAGCGAAAGGCTTACTAAGGGTTTCGTGGCCGCCTTACCAATCCATTCGCCCTTCCAGTCTCTGCGATGAAGCAGCCCCATGGTGAACGTCGCAGGGTGGCTCCATGCCGATTTAGATCCGTGGCTGTCCCACACCTGCACACACCACCAGCATGCCATGCGCGACTTCAGGAGCGTGCCGCCATAATCAATGAGCGTGGTGCGATTGCTAATTACCTTACCCGAGTCCCACAAATTGCCAATATGCTTTGCCAGAAGGGTGGGATTTGACGCGACAAGAATGCGATAAGCCGACTGCACATAATCCGGCTTAGGGGAGGACTCCTTCCAGCTGAGCCGCGGCACCACTACGTCGATGCCCTGAGGGTTGACGAGATACTCACATGTCATACCATGAATTCGTGCGTTTGAGATTGGTGACTTCCCTGATGCCCATACAGGGATATTGGTGCAGCAGAGGGCGAATGTGAGGAAGGTAAAGGCGCACGCGAAATCGCGCATCGATGCTAAAGGCCGTTGAATAGGGCCACGTAAAGTAGTGAGCATTTTGGTGTCGGTCTTTGTCCTATTTCCGAGGCGATAGTTTTTCATCCGCAGGATTTGAGTGGGCGCGCACTGGACGCCCATTCAGGCTATTTAAGCATGCCAGATCAGGGGATTAACGGTATCGTCATCTAGAAGATCGCCCACTTTTAGAGTCGCAAGATAATTGGCTGGCAGCACATTCGTGGTACCGTTGAATGTTGAACCATCGGGCATGTAAGCGCAGGTCATTGCTCGTCGGGGCTGGTTAGTCATGTTCGCCCCTGCACCGTGTGCAGTGAGCCCGTTATGTAGCACTGCCGTTCCGGCTGGTGCAGGGCAACCAACGGATGGAATACTTCGCCATTCTGGATACAGCCTGAACAGATCTGCCTGGTTATGACCAATCCCAACGGTCTGTTGCGTTGCGGTTTTATGCGTTCCGGGCAGGTAGTACAAACAGCCATTATCCCGGGTTGCATCGTCCAGTGCCACCCAAATTGAGATCGCGTCGCGGGAGGAGAACGACCAGTAGGGATTGTCCAGATGCCAGGCGGTAGGGTTCCCAAAAGGCGGCTTAAAAAGCGCCTGGTCGTGCCATATTCTAATGCCGTCTACACCTGCGAGCGTCGCCGCAAGTTTTCCCAGGCGGGCGTCTAGCATCAATTCGCGCATTCCTTTGTGCGAGTCCGCCAACTTCAAGCACTGGGTAAACACCTGAGCATAGTAGGCATCCGGATCGCCCTGGTTGTTAAGCCCTGTACCCAATCCTGCCAGGCGCTGGTCGACAGCTTCCTGAGTGGTTTGCCGCCAATAGAGCAGCTCCTCACTGTCCAGGAACCCCTCAAGTACCACAAATCCATTTTCGCGGTAAAAGGCAACTTGCTCGTCCGATACTTCAGTCTGCATCGTAAATATCCCTCGCCTCCAGTGCGCCCGGCGCAGTACCGTGTAGTCGTCTGAACTGCACTATGGTGGCGTCGCCCTGGAAGATCTTGACCTAAATTAATGCATGTATTATAAGGTAACGAGCACAAGATAACCATATCAAAACTGGCGGTAAATTTGTCGATTATGGTATTTTGTCTTATGCACCTTACACCATCACGCTCTCAAATTGTCTATTATAACGATACACCAACACCCTTAGGGAAGTTGAGGACCCTCGGCATCATTTTACAGGGTACAGGTACGGACAGAGCGGCTTTGCGCCTTTACGGTAGCTATGCACTGGTATATTTCTTGAATGGCAACGGCCAGTACCGCGATTCCAACGGTGTGCGACACGCCATTGTTCCAGGTGATCTTGTACTGGTCACTCCAGACGTACCGCACCAATACTGTACGCAGCCAGGGCACTATTGGGACGAATGCCACCTCACCTTTGAGGGGGCGGTATTTGATCTCTGTAGAGCCAACGGGATGCTGAATGCGCTGCAGCCAGTTATTCACCTGGAACCAGTGCAGTACTGGTTCAGTCGTATGCGCGGGATCATTCAGTCGCCGAACTCCCAATCCTACAGTGAAAAATGCGCCGAGATAACTCGGCTGCTTGCACTGCTTATGGATATTTTTGTGGAGGGCCGCGAAGATGTGCAATCTACAGGGTCAAATGGTGCTCTAGAGGCTGCTAGATCCATACTCGATGCAAATCTTGAACAGGAGATAGACCTCACCTCGATGGCGAACGAACTGGGGCTTGCCTATGAGACATTTCGTAAGGGATTCAGGAAGCTGTATGGCGTTGCGCCCGCCAACTACCGTGCGCAACGGCGAATTGCCGCTGCATGCCATCTGTTGCAGACGACAAACACTACGCATGCGTGCATTGCTGAATACCTTGGCTTCGCCGACGAATTCCACTTTTCGAAGCGCTTTAAGCAGATGATGGGGGTTGCACCTAGAGAATTTCGGCAGCAGACCAAGGGAAAGACGGAAACAGCAACGGCTCACGACATTGAACCTCGTTCATAATCCGCGCCAGAAAGGTACCGAACTGGCTGCCTTTTTGCGAGACCACCAATAGGCAAACGTGGTTCGTCTACCGCCGACTAATGCTACGCGTGCGACCGAGCATATATAATGTAGTCAGTATCCATAACTACACCACCCTGTTGCCGTATATAGCCAGCAATTTCGCCACGATGGTAGGCGTTGTGCGCCCACAACTGCATCATGATTTGAGCAACCGAGGATGACGATGGGGTGCCCGTGCTGGTTGTGTAGTGAATGACCGTTTGCTCGCTCAAGTGGGTCGGCAAGCCGTTGTAGAGTTCAGTAATGCGCCCAATCATCACTTCACACTCTTCAAGGCCCCACGAAGGCGCCACTTCGCAATCTGGCTGGGTGCCTGCCAGCCTACTCCCCCATACAAGATTTGCGCCCAATAGGTGAGCGAACACGCGGTTTGCGGTTTCGTTTTTGGTGTTGTTCAGCGCGTTCAGCGTAATTGTGTTTGCCCACGCCTGGTACGCGGCGAACTCTCCAAAATTTGTCATCTTATTGCTCCTGCTAGAATGTGCACTGGGGACGAACGTTCCTGGTCAGCCCCCTTATTTCGATGGTGCAGTTCATTTGTTACCACCTTAGCCCTATCAAATATTATATCGCCTCATAACAGCTACGTAGCGGTTTCCGCGGGAACGCTGCACGATGGACGAGCCAATAAACGGCAATGTAGGCGCGATCTGTACGGAAAACTGCATCTCGTCCACAGTGGTGGGATCTTCAACTCGCGTGCCGATATACGTTACCATCGACAAGTGCAATTCGTCCTCTGCAGGCATTTTACGAGAGATATTAATTAAGGTACAATGGCGGTATGTACAAATAAACTCGCAGCCTGTTGGGTGGGTGTTCTCTATATTACAGATTAGTTCACTGCCCGGGCCACGTAACGAGCTAAACGAGAAGGAGACTTACAAATGACCGCTGTTGCAACGAAGCGCGTCTGGCTATTCGAGGAGGGAAATGCGAAGCAGCGCGACCTACTCGGCGGCAAGGGCGCTAACCTCTGTGAGATGTCTAACATTGGGCTGCCGGTACCTCCAGGTTTTACCATTACCACCGAGACCTGTAACGCTTATTATGCCGAAGGCCGCAAGCTCCCGGCAGGGCTAATGGACGACGTTCACAAGGCATTGGCCCATGTTGAGAAGAAGATGAACCGCACGTTTGGAGGGAGCAAGCTGCCACTGCTCGTTTCCGTTCGGTCGGGTGCAAAATTCTCAATGCCAGGAATGATGGACACTGTTTTGAACCTCGGTCTCAACGAGACGACTCTGAAAGCATTGATTGAAGAGACCAACGATCCTCGCTTCGTTTACGATGCATATCGCCGCTTCATCATGATGTTTTCGGATGTTGCCCTTGACGTGAGCAAGCACGAGTTTGACGAGAAGATACTGAAAGCCTACAAGCAGGAAAAAGGTTATACCAATGACCTTGACCTTTCGGCCGATGACTGGAAGTTGATTTCCGAGAAGTTTCTCGCCCACGTGAAGGCGAAAGCAGGTCGTGATTTCCCTTCCGATCCTTATGAGCAGCTCCAGCTGGCCATTGAAGCAGTTTTCAAGTCATGGCAGAATGATCGCGCCATTGTATATCGCCGCACGGAGAAAATTCCGGATGAGATAGGCACTGCGGTGAATGTGCAGAGCATGGTTTATGGGAATGCTGGTGATGATTGCGGCACGGGTGTTGCCTTTACCCGTGACCCGTCTACTGGTGAAAATGCCATGTTTGGCGAGTACCTGATGAATGCCCAGGGTGAAGACGTAGTCGCCGGAGTGCGAACTCCTGTGCCGATTTCAGAGCTTGCTAAACAGAACCCTGAGGTCTACAAGCAGTTTCTGGAGATTTCCAGCAAACTCGAGCATCATTACAAAGACATGCAAGACCTGGAATTCACCATTGAGCACGGCAAACTATTCATGCTGCAGTGTCGCGTAGGCAAACGAACCGGTCCTGCGGCGGTGAAGATCGCGGTTGATATGGTAAAAGAGGGCCTCATCACGGAGGAGGAAGCGATCATGCGCGTTACAGGCGCGCACGTAGATCAGCTGCTTCATCCCAGAATTGATCCAGATGCCCTGAAATCTGCCACAGTTCTGGCTTCCGGTCTGGCAGCGTCACCTGGTGCTGCGGTAGGAAAAGCCGTCTTCGATGCGGATACGGCTGCGGAACACGGCGTGCACGGCGGTGCAGGCGAGAAGGTTATCCTGGTTCGCGACGAAACCAATCCGGATGACGTTCATGGTATGCTGGCCTCCCAGGGTGTACTCACCGCCCGTGGCGGGAAGACTTCCCATGCGGCTGTTGTAGCCCGTGGATTTGGCATTCCCTGCGTTGCTGGTGCCGAGGCGCTTGCAGTAAGCGCAGAACATAGAACGCTTACAGTTGGAAGTGTGGTAGTAAAAGAAGGTGACACCATTACCCTGGATGGTTCCACCGGGAAGGTATATGTCGGAGCGCTGCCCCTCATTGCGCCCGAAGTGAGCGGCTCATTCGGTGAACTGATGGTGTGGGCGGACAAAATCCGCACGATGAATGTTCGGGCAAACGCAGACAATCCTCGCGATGCCAGGCAGGCGCTTGAGCTTGGTGCGGAAGGTATAGGGCTCTGCCGCACCGAGCATATGTTCTTCGAGCAGGAGAGGCTTCCCATCGTACAGGAGATGATCCTCGCGCATGACGAGGCCACTCGTGAGAACGCGCTCAATCGTCTGCTGCCTATTCAGCAGAAGGACTTCGAGGGCATCTTCGAGGTCATGGCTGGCAAGCCGGTCACCATTCGCCTAATTGATCCGCCACTGCACGAGTTCCTTCCCAGCCACGACACACTGCTCTCTGAGGTTACGGAGTTGCGGGTTCGAGGCAATAACCCTGCGGAACTTGCCAAGAAAGAGGCGCTGATGCAAGCGGTAGAGGGCATGCGTGAGGCGAACCCAATGATGGGCCTTCGTGGTTGTCGCCTCTCTATTGTCTTTCCAGGTATTGTAGCCATGCAGACACGCGCCATACTTCAGGCAGCGGCTGAGGTGAAAAAGAGAGGCATCGACGTTCATCCCGAAATCATGATTCCCTTGGTGGGCCATGTAAATGAGCTGAAAACGGTTCGTACCAGCCTCGAGAAGGTGGCGAAGGACGTCATTGCAAACGCCGGGGTTGAGCTCAACTATATGTTCGGCACAATGATCGAAATTCCGCGAGCCACTCTTATCGCTGACCAGCTGGCAGATCCCGACAATGGAAATGCCGCATTCTTCAGCTTTGGCACGAATGACCTCACCCAGATGACCTTCGGGTTTAGCCGCGATGACGCCGGTAAGTTCCTGCTTCCTTACGTGGAGAATAAAATCCTCCCCACCGACCCATTTGATACCATCGATCAGGAGGGCGTGGGTGCCCTTATGAAGATGGCGGTTGCCTCTGCTCGCAAGGTACGACCGGGCATCAAACTAGGTATATGTGGAGAACACGGCGGCGAACCGGAATCTGTGAAGTTTTGCTACCACATAGGATTAAACTATGTTAGCTGCTCACCGTTCCGGGTTCCTGTAGCGCGACTTGCCGCGGCCCAGGCAACACTACAGGGCGCAGAGCGCGACAAGTAGGGAAGTATGCAGTGTAGTCGCCAGGCTTGAGGCGATCATAACCTTAAGGGAGAGGAGCAAGACGCGCCTCTCCCTTTCGATCTTTAGGTGTACAAATCTCCAATCCAATCACCCGGTGGGCACGATAGATGTTCACCCTGGTGCCCTAGGAAACATCATGAGTATATCAATAGCGGGTTTCAGTGTACATGGGCTGTTGGCAAGTGGCTGCATAGACATTTTTGGGTATCTTGAGTCCTGCCGGTATCGGTATGGTCTGAATACCGCAGATCTGTGGAATGGCATGTTGGGCGGCCTGGACCCTGCGCGAATTGCTCTCATTAAGGCCGGGATAGAGGAGCGGGAGCTTACCGTTGTCAACTACCATGCCGATGGCGTACATGTTTGGGATGACGACGAATATGTACGCGAAGCAAATTACCGAGGAGCGCTTGAACATCTTCATACTGCTGCAAAGCTTGGGGCCAAGACCGTCCGTATTGATACAGGCGGTAAGTTGGAGCGGATGACACCTGCGCAGCTCGAGATTGTGGCGGCAAGGTATCGGGAATACTGTACATTTGGTGCAAACAATGGTTTCAAGGTTGGCCCAGAAAACCACTGGGGGTTTTCGCTTCTTTTGGAGAACATGCAGGACCTAGCGTCTGCGGTTGCACATGAGTGCTATGGCATCCTGCTGCATATCGGCCACTGGGAGCAAGGGGACCCTGTTGAAGGTGATAGGGCGATGGCGCGGCTAGCAGTGCATACACACGTAGATGCCCGTATAACGCGAGAGTGTCTGTTGGACCGTATGACACTGCTTGTGGAGAACGGCTATACCGGTTGCTGGGGTGTAGAACATCACAGTGCCCACAACGAATACGTCGAAATTGGGTATCAGCTTGGCGCGGTTAGAAGGGCCTGCACTCTGCTTAGCCAGGCCCGCGAGGAAAAAGCCTACGGTGGTAACCCGCTGTTGACCGCTGAGCAGGAGCGACGCAGTTGAACTTAATAGAAAATTAACACGATGTTAACATTGCGATAATGTTCAAATGTCATTCTAATAGTGCGCTCACTCTCCGAGCGACGATCACCCTTTGTTTTTAGTTCGTCGTAATGCAGTAGCCGGCCGTCATGTCGAGGGCCGGCATTTTTTTTATCCCCCCTTTGCACCATCCCACACCTCGTCAATGGTGAGAGGCGGGTATTATCTACTAGCACAGACTTCCAAGGAGAATACAAAGAATGACTACTTGCCCATTTGATCCTCGTGCATTTCTTGTTTCAGGTATTGAAAAAGGCGCAGCTCGCCTAAAAGCTGATCTGTTGGCAATTCCTGCCGGGGCAGCTACCGTTGCGCAGGCTGAGGGTGCGCGTACACCCGTGAATATCGTAGCGGAGTGCGGAGTTCTCACCGGCTATCTAGCGGATAAGATCAACGATCATGCACATACTATAGATCACGATCATCTAGTTGAGACAACTGAGAAATATACTACGGTTGACGCTGCTCTGCAGTGCCTTGCGAAGAATACGAGTAAATTAGTGGGCTCCATACAGAGCCTTAACGAGCATTCGCTGCAGACTGAAGTAGAGATGTTTGGGCGACAGTGGTCACTATTCGAGTTGTGCGCCCTTAACATCACCCATCTATCGTATCATGATGGCCAGTTAAATTATATTCAGATGCTTAACGGCGACACTGAGAATCACTGGGGCTAAATTATGACATCAGGCGAGACGCATCTGCTCATAGTTGATCCGCAGGAGGATTTCTGCAATCCGCATACTGGTGCACTCTATGTTCCAGGCGCTGAACAGGACATGCAGCGTCTCGCCATGCTCATTGATCGAATTGGGCAGAGACTGTCGCGAATTGACGTGACTTTAGACAGCCACCATGCCCTTCATATTTTTCATGCAATCTTCTGGCAGGATCCCGCAGGCAATCCACCTCCTCCATTCACGACCATTTCGAACGCTGAGGTAGAGGCGGGGGTGTGGAGAACCAGGTGGCCGCATCATTCTGAAATTGCAGCTGAATACACCCGTGCGCTGGAAGCCGCGCAGAAATACCGTCTTACCATTTGGCCCACCCATTGCCTTTTGGGCAGCCGGGGAAGTTTGGTGTATGCCCCCCTGTTCCAGGCGCTTCAGTCCTGGGAAATATTAACCGGCAAGTCGGTGGTATATAGACTGAAAGGGGAAAATCCGTTCACGGAGCACTACAGCGCCATCAAGGCGGAGGTTCCCATGGACGATGATCCAACTACGCTGCCGGATGGTGAGTGGACAACTAACCTCACCGATTGCGACACCCTGCTGTTAGCAGGGGAGGCGTTGTCTCACTGTTTTATGAGTACAGTACTGGACCTTGCTGACATCCATCCGAATGCCGTGGCGCGATTTACGGTACTCACCGACGCCACCAGTCCCATTCCCGGCTTTGAGCAGGAATGTACACGCTTTCTCACCGACATCCAGGCGCGCTCCGCTCACGTCGAAGTGAGTACCAATCTCTTCTAGCCATGAAACCTGGGAAGCAGCATTCACCACTATTTGCGCGCTGAGCGAATGACGTTTTCTACCAGGATACCTGCAATTCCCAGTGCGAAAATAGGCGCTCGCCACTCCGCTAGTGCGGGAATATTGGCGCAACCGAAAGCCATCACCAATATCCATACTACCGAGGCAATCGCGAGGCTCCCATCGTCCACAAACAGTCCGATGAATTCCTTTAGTGCTTCGCTTAGAGCATTCAACTTGCCACCTCTGTTTCGGGTTCAGGTACTCGCATGTAACTTTTGGTTATTGCGACCCCAATGAGCGATGCAACAAGAAACACTACAGCTAATCCTAACAAGGACTCATCTCTACCTGGCCAGGCCATACCCGAACCTTCACCGATCCAAAAAGTGCCAAACGAGGTGAGGATAACTCCCACCGCGTATTTAAGCGTATTTTCAGGTATTCGCGTTAGTGGTTTGTGAATGGCAATGCCAAGGGAAATAACGACAATGCCCGCGGCAAGTGCCCCTGCCGAGGCCGGAATAAGCAACCCGTTAGCGCCAGTCGCAATGACGATAAACACGACCTCGAGTCCTTCTAGAACTACGGCCTTGAACGCGGTCACCACCGCAACACCATCGAGTGCAGCTACTGAGCTACCGTTACCACTCAGTTTGATGCGGGTCTTTTCGTAGGCAGCAGCTTCATCGTGAAGACTAATTTTTCCACCTGCACGCAGTACCGCCTTTCGAAGCCATCTGATGCCAAACAGCAGCAAAAGCACCCCGATTACAATCTGAAGGATGTGAAGGGGAATGTGGTTTAGGGCCGGTCCAAAAATTGCGACCATTAACACCAGCAATGCCACGCCCGCAAACGTGCCGTACAATGCAGATTTCCAGCCGCGAATGGTTCCAACGGCCAGTACGATGGTAAGTGCCTCCACAAATTCAACCATCGACGCCAGGAATGAGGCAATGAGGGCCGGTCCAGCATGAGTCCATGTCATGGTTCCGATCTCCTATTCTTTAAACAGACATACTTTGCATTATTGAATTCTACCTCAACCACAGGGCTGCATTCTGAGAATTATCTAATGATGGCGATGAATGTGTGATGCCATTACTCGTACCGATTATCGTCGGCACGTAGCAAGATACTTGGATCTGCTGCATTAAGGTTTGTCGCAGGGGCACGTAACAACTGGTCAGTGTTGATAGATGTTGTCGACGATGCACGTAACAATGTAGCTGCTTCGGTCGTTGCGCGGATACGCTCCATAAGGATCGGGAGGCATTGGGCAGCCGCCCGCCGAACCAGAGATGAGCGGTCATACTGCGCTGCCTGTTCTACAACCCACACAGCACTGGTATCCCCTATCTGTTCAAGGCACTTTAATGCTGCGAGCTTCAATTCGGTGTCACCTTTATCAACAATGGTTACGATCGCATTACGCTGTGCTTTGTCGAAATGTCTAGCGTCACTTGCCTTGGTCTGCGGCAGCAACGCTATAAGTGCTCTTCGCGTGATGTACTTCATGCGTGTGTCGCTAAATTCAAGGTACGTTTGTGCTAGTACGCCGCACGCGCGAGGTTCATTCGATTTTATCAGCGACTCAACAGCAGCGTTTATGGAGCGACCGTCCATCATCTGATTTCCGCTTACTATTGCAAAAATCCACCACATGCTGCCGAATGAATGCGGTACGTAGAACAAGGACGAGGCGTAAACTGCAAAAAATATCAGTGCTACAATAATCTTTCGCCTGCGCTGCATTCGCACTTTAAACAGAGCACCAGTGAGTAGCCTCATGTACCTTCTGGTTTCGCTGTTGTCAGACTCTTCTACCGACGATGTATCTGAGTCTATCGAATGGTGGGTGCTAGTGGAAAGATGTTGGCTGGAGCGTGATGCAATGTTGGCCGCGTATTCCAACGAAGACTGAATGGTTGCGAGGTACGTTACGGTTTCACCATAGAGCGAAGATGAGGGGTCGGCTATTACCTCAGCCACACGGGTAAGTTGGGCATCCTGGCGGTCCCTGCGGGTAGCATAGGCGTCAGGTAGTTCACTGTTGTCCTGTTGCTGGTTAGTTGACGCGAGCCGTTGCATAATAAATTGTACGACATTGGAGCGCAAAAGAATACCGTTTTCGTAATCGCATGTCTGTAACGAACGAGGCTAGGTGTTGCACGTAACCTTTCTGCGCTGTCGCGGACCATCGAGTAGTGACAATGGGCTCACACGAACTGCAAGCCAATGATACCGAGATACAGGATCGGGAAGGACAATTGAAATCGCGCGCAGCCTATTCGCCAATAATATGGGTTATTCCCGCGAGGCCTGCTCGCGTCTGGTTGGATGCTTGGTGCCATAACAGTCCTCATCCCAATTCGCGGTGTATGCGATAGCCAGAACAAGCCGCAAGCGTCTGTAACCTTCACGCTCGAGAGAGGTACTTTGATTTGGTAAAACAAAATGTGGGTATATTCTAATAATCTGTCTCAACATGTGAGGATCCTGAAGATTGTGCAACGTACCAAATCAACCTCAAGCTAACGTCAGTGTGCAAGTCGTGGACACTGCTGAACAACGTGCGCTTTGCCTTGCCGTTCGCTATGAAGTATTCGTGGACGAGCAGCAGGTGCCGTTGGAGGAAGAGTTAGATAGCTATGATGACACTGCTGTTCATTTCCTTGCCATGACGGTGGATGGAACGGAACCAGTGGGAACGGCGCGCCTTATCATTTTGGATGAGCACAAAGCAAAGGGTGGGAGGGTTGCGGTGCGCACGACATTTCGGCGGCAGCGCATCGGGAAGGCAATAATGGACGAGGTAGAGTCCGTTGCGGAAAGCAGAGGAGTGAGTGTTCTGGTGTTAGACGCTCAACTGCATGCTATTCCATTTTATGAGGCGCTTGGGTACCGTGCTTTCGGCCCTGTGTTTCTCGATGCGGGGATTGAACACCGCAAAATGGAAAAACTGCTCAAAACCACAGGTTCATGAATCCGCAGGAGTCGGTCACTCGCCGCTATAGTTAGAACGGGCGCGTCCACCTAACGCCTACGTCTTTAGTAATTATCTGGCAGCCTATGCGGCGGGAGCTACTAGCCGCTCGTCTGGTAGTACATAACCCAACTCTGCCAGCATATCCTCAGCATCTGTTTCGAGGAACTCGGCAACTGCTATAATAAACTCCGCAGACGGCCCACTTGAGAGTTCTATCTCTGCACTCTTCCAGTCACCCTGATTGCTTTCCATAAGCTTCTCCCGGCCGCGCCTAATAGGTTGATAACACCTCGCTGTGTTATCTGTAGCTAGAACTCTAAGAGTATATCACCTTACTAAAAGGCGAGTCAAGAATTGTTCTCTGTATATTTCTACCATAGATGCGTTCTCTGTCACACTGGTAACAGTCATTGGTTAAGTTGCAATCACGGGGTTGCATTGGCTATTGATAGGTTATAATCTGCCTTAGAGTCCTGTTATTACAAAGCTGATACGTTTTGTTGGAAGGGGAAAGAGGTTGCCGGCGCTTAGTACCATCATAGCTAAAATAAGCACGGCGATCATGGAAGAAATTGCGCACCAAAACGCGAATAATTATATTGAATCCACGCACTTTGCGTAGCTGGTTAGTCGCTGGAACCTATTGACTGGTGCCCGTGGGAATGTTGCGATGCTGGCGATCTCAATAAGCTATAACCCCAAGCCCCTGGTTTTCAGTGTGTTCCGCTTCCTGCGAATCCGTTGACACAGGCATCCGTCAGTACCCTGCTAATAGCAAACCATACCTAGCCCAGGATCCACGCGATAGCCCTTTCTCGCTGGTCTCATGGTAGTACAGCAAAACAGATGTCGGGTTTTTGACTGAGAGTTCTGCACGTGCTGTGGTTGCCGGGTGTGATAGGGAATGTTTTGTGGGTTGACAGAGTTGCGCCAGGAATAATGCGGTGTCCGCCCGGTTATGATCGAACGTAAAACCGTACTGGCATTTAGCACAACCAGGTAGTTCGATAGGTGTAAAGTTGCCGCACTTGGGCCATGGTTCATTGTTAATTACCTGCATATCTCACAGATTCCCCTCATAAGCAATGACATGGCCGTAAATGTTGCTACAGGCGCTACGAAACCCGGTGACCAGCTTTTTAACGGCTGAATACCGATTTGCCATTGAACGATGACGAATTTAGTCGCTTAGTTTCCATTGTAAGCGCCCTGCGGAACCGACGTCGGCTGTTGCACACTTGGCGACTGATTCCACTGTGTGGGATTGATATTACTGACGGGCATGAAAAACAGGTAGACACTTATCAGGCTTAGCAGCAGCAAGGGAAATAGCCAGAGGCCGACATCCTGCATGTTGTGCCGCTTTGCAATGGCGGAATGCGTGAATAGCCTGCGTAACTTAAGTACGTAATAGAGTGGAAAGGTTGCGATTAACGCGAAAAGCATGCCAAGAAAAAGTACTTCATTGATAGTAAACAATTGAATCCTTACAACTGCCGCGGCAAATAACACAAGCATTATCACTCCAAACGAAAGCCAAATCCAATTTGCAACCCACGCTGCAACCCATTCCGTAAGATCGTGAGGCTCTAGAATAAGCGGCCAGCCCCGGTGCTCTTCCGGGTCATTGTCACTGGTGATAGGGGCAACTAAGTTGGCGGGTGCTGCGCTAAATGGCGACTGGGCAGGGTGAACGTTGGTCGGATATGCCAGGTTGGATGGCGACTGTTGTGGTGTAGCAAAACCTAAGCCGCATTTTGGGCAGACATTCATGGATAGCGGCGATATGTTACCGCAACGTATGCACGTGCGCGTACCGGAGTTGGTCTGCATCTTATGCGCTCCCTCTTGCAAAAATCGACGAATTAATAATAACTGACCAAAATAGAGCGATTGCATGGTTGTATCTATTACACTATTTCACATGCAGTCGGTCATTACCTGCCCGATTTTCACTAGCCTCCACTATTTGTCAACTGAGCGGGTGAGGCGGCGTCTGGGTGGAGGTAATTCTACCTGAGAGCCCCCAACAGGAACCTCTAAACAGAGGATTTGGAGTTCTCAATTGGTCAGAAACGGGTTGACGGGGCGCTAAAGTCCATTTGTAAAGTGGGTCAGCAGGTAAATCACTGGCTAGGTACTAATTAAAGGGCAGTGATTTTATTTTCAACACGCACTCTGTAACGATAGACTGCCACCTTCGCTGCACTTTGCGACACGCCGCTTACCCAGCCATGCAAAAGTAGGCGTAATAAGGAGGTAACTCAAGATGAGGCGACGCGATTTTTTGAAAGCTGCTGCAGCAGGCACCGTTTTGACTTCATCGCCTGCTTCTGCACAGGGAACTGCAACGACTGAACAGCAAGCCGCGTTTAATGCACCACTGCAGATTATTCAACCACCTTATGCGGTGCCTCCGGAACTGCAGAACCGGCCGGGTGTACCGCGCGGGCAAGTATTTACTCTTGACATGAACGAGTCGATACGGTTTCCCGGCGCAACCAGAACCATTAGTGTATACGTCCCGGCTCAATATCGTGCATTACAACCTGCCTGTGTCATGGTGATGCTCGACAACCTTATGGTCTCACCAACAATATGCGACAACCTTATTCATCAAAAAGAGATGCCCGTTACCATTGGAATAGGCGTGCAGTCAGGTAGTTTAGCAGCAGCCATTCCGGGCACTTCTGCCAGATCTAATCGCAGCTTTGAGTTTGACAGCATTACCCTACAACTTGCGGAATTTATCGAACACGAAGTGCTGCCGTTTGTTCAGCAACATAAAACGCCAGGTGGTCTTCCCATCCTTCTCTCTTCCAACCCTGATGATCGCGCAATTACAGGTGGAAGTACAGGTGCAATAGGTGCTTTTAATGCGGCGTGGCAAAGAACAGATCTATTTCATCGCGTATTCGCCTGGAGCACGACGATGGTGGGAATGCGCGGCGCCGACGAATATATAACTCTGGTGCGTAAAACTGAGCCGAAGCCGTTGCGTATTTTCGTGCTTGACGGGTATCGCGATGAGTGGTGGGGTGGGCCGCAGTTTGGCGACTGGTGGCTCGCCAATCTTGCGTTGCAACGCGCATTAGCCTACGCGGGTTATGCAGTCAACCACGTATGGGGCGACTGGGGCCATTGCGATGCGCCTAGCATCAACTTCTTCCCGCAGGCTGTGCGCTGGCTATGGAAGAACTGGCCCGCCCCGATTAAGGCTGGTTTACCGGGAAATTCAGTGATTTCTGAAATTGTAGTACCGGGTGAAGGCTGGACGAGGAAGTGGGCATACCAACATGCAGAACCCTCAAAGGGTCGCACAAACTCCCGCATTTCCAATCCCCAAATTGCCAGCACGGCCGCTGACAGCGTTGGCAAGGTTTATTTGCTATTGCCTGCAGAAGGAGCGGTATTTACCGTCAACAACGACGGTTCGCGTAACGAGGTTGTCAAGGTACATCCCTCAAGTAGTTGCATCGCGTTTGGGCACGACGATGAACTATACGTGAGCGAGCCGGACCTACGAAGAGTGATAGCAGTTGATGTAGCGGGAAAAGTACGCACGATTGCCCATGGTGTTCGATTTTGCAGCATCGCCGCTAGGCAGGATGGTTTCTATGGTATTGAGTCCCTAGCGTCCGATGAAGGTGGCAGTAAGATTTGGCTGGTGGACCGGCAAGGTAGGCAAAAAGTTGTAATGCAATCTCGGGCGCCGTTTGCTTGCGCAGGGGTTACCTGGGACGGCGGATGGCTGTTTGCTGCCGAGCGCGGATCACACAAAGCATGGAGCTATCGCATTATGCCTGATGGTGCGCTGTCCGACGGGGAACCGTACTACTGGTTTCATCAGCCGGACACGTTGGAAGGCAGTGGTATTCGGCAGGTATGTTTCGACCGCAACGGGTGGGGATACGCTGCCACAACGATGGGCATTCAAGTGTTTAGCACTGCAGGAGGTGAGGGTGGCCTGGTGTGGGCAATCCTTCCTTTAAGCGAGCAGAGTGTCGTGGGTGTCTGTTTCGGTGGTGATGGGCGGCAGACATTGTATGCATGCACGGGTGATAAACTTTACGCGAGAAAAGTAAAAGCAACTGGCGCATAATTGCATAAACTATGAAACCAGACTTTGCCTAAAGGCGTAACGGATTTGCAAATGTCTACCTAATTCAGCATTTGCATCGATATTTCAAAGGAGACCATTGTGATTGAGGAATATATCCAAGAAGCTATAGGATTCTACACACATGCGAGCGAGCGGGTGGAGAAGAATCTTAACACGACTGTGGACGATAAACTGCGCTGGGCACCTTCACCTACTTCTCGGTCGCCGCTGGCCATTGCTGTTCATTGTGCATTGGCCGTGAAGGGCATGACCAGGAGCCTGAGCGGCACCGAACCTACTCCCAGCGGAATGACCACGGCGCAAATGGATGACTGGTTGCGTCAGCAGGAGGAGGCTGTTACTACCCGTAAAGAGGCACTAGCACTATTGCGCGAAGCAAGTGATGAGCATATTTCATGGCTCAAGGCCATTACACCGGAAGTGTTGGATGGCACTGCAGACCTGGGATTTGGTCCAATGCCTACCAAAGTCGTGATACATATTGTTGTCGGCCACCTTCACGATCATGCGGCGCAAATAGAATACATTCAATCAATTTACGGCGACCGCGAGTGGCGAATGTAACTGTAGTTCACCGCAATCGAGGATCCTACCTGCGCCTGGAAGTGCTTGATTTCCAGGCGCAGGTGCATTTTAGCTTTGCTGACCTATGGGATCCTGGCTAGCAGAAACCGTCTCAAACGTTAACAGGCCCTCCGGCCCTGCGTCAACCAGCACAGTATCGCCTTCGCGATACTCGCCTGCAAGCAGCCCGCGAGCGAGTGCATCCGCAACTTTGCGCTGTATTACCCGCTTCAATGGGCGGGCGCCATAGACCGGATCGAACCCTTCGGTTGCTATCCATTCTACTGCTTTTTCTGTTACTCGCAACGTTATCTTGCGCTCTGCGAGCCTCTTGCGCAGAACATCCAGCTGAATGTCGACGATATGACTAATCTGTTCGCGTGTGAGTGATTTGAACATGATTATTTCGTCAAGCCTATTCAGGAACTCTGGGCGGAAGTGCGCTTGAACGGCAGTCAGGACTTCCATTTTCATCTTTTCTGGATCGAAGATGGCGAGCTCTCTTATAATATCGCTGCCGATATTACTGGTCATGATGACGATGGTGTTCTTAAAATCCACGGTTCGGCCTTGCCCATCGGTTAGTCTTCCATCATCAAGAAGTTGTAATAGGGCGTTGAAAACGTCTGGATGTGCTTTTTCCACCTCGTCAAATAGCACTACCGAATAGGGTTTGCGCCTCACTGTTTCTGTAAGCTGTCCACCTTCATCGTATCCGACATAGCCCGGTGGTGCGCCTATGAGCCTTGATACAGAGTGCTTTTCCATATATTCGCTCATGTCTATGCGGACCATCGCCCGTTCGTCATCAAACAGAAACTCGGCAAGGGCTCGTGCTAGCTCCGTTTTGCCAACACCGGTTGGGCCCAAGAAAAGGAAACTGCCAATCGGGCGTGCGGCATCCGACAGACCAGATCGAGAGCGACGAACTGCATTGGCAACCGCCACGATTGCATCATCCTGGCCGACCACACGATCATGCAGTCGGTCCTCCATCCGCAGCAGTTTGTGCATTTCCCCTTCTAACAGCCGGCTTACGGGTATTCCAGTCCACTTACCGACTATTTCGGCGATATCGTCGGCTGTAACTTCCTCCTTAAGGAGCGGTTCCCCATCTCCCTGGACCTCCTGAAGCGCCTGCTGTTGTTCCTCGAGTTGCCGGGCCAGGGTATGCAACGTACCATACTGCAACTCAGCAGCCTTACCAAGGTCGCCATCGCGCTCTGCGGCTTCCGCAGCCAGGCGTGTCTGTTCAATGTCCTGTTTGGTTTTACTTATTTTGGCGATGACGCGTTTTTCATTCTCCCAACGAGCTTTCAAATGACTGGCCTGCTCGTGAAGCTCACTCAGCTCTTCTTCCAGTTTCGATTTTCGTTCTAGTCCCGCTTCATCGGTCTCCCTGGAGAGCGCGACTTTTTCAATTTCTAATTGTCGAATGCGACGTTCAACTATATCAATTTCTGCGGGCATCGAGTCGATCTCAATTCTCAACCGGGATGCAGCTTCGTCTACAAGGTCAACGGCCTTGTCGGGCAGAAATCGATCGGTAATGTACCTTTGTGATAGTATTGCAGCCGATACAAGTGCGCTGTCCATAATGCGGATACCGTGATGGACCTCATATTTCTCCTTCAGTCCACGCAAAATGGCAATAGTAGCCTCCACGGAAGGCTCGTCAACCATTACCGGTTGAAACCTTCGTTCAAGCGCCGCATCTTTTTCGATGTGCTTGCGGTATTCGTCCAGCGTCGTTGCGCCAACGCACCGCAGTTCCCCGCGTGCCAGCATCGGTTTGAGCATGTTAGAAGCATCCATCGCTCCTTCAGCAGCTCCCGCACCGACGATGGTGTGCATTTCATCGATAAAGAGAATTACATCGCCCTGGGCTTCCTTAACTTCCGCTAGCACTGCTTTCAAGCGTTCTTCAAATTCACCACGATATTTCGCACCAGCAATGAGTGAGCCCATATCCAGGGCTACAACGCGCTTATCCTTTAAGCCTTCCGGTACATCGCCTTCTACAATGCGCTGTGATAACCCCTCCACAATAGCCGTTTTACCCACACCCGGTTCACCGATGAGAACGGGGTTGTTCTTCGTGCGCCTGGAGAGCACCTGAATTACCCTTCGAATCTCCTCGTCCCGTCCAATGACAGGGTCGAGTTTCTGTTTGCGGGCTGACTCCGTGAGGTCGCGACCATATCGTTCAAGTGCCTGGTACTTGTCTTCAGGGTTCTGATCGGTGACCCGCTGATTACCACGCAATTCGCGAAGTGCCTGCAATACTCTATCTTGGGTAATACGGTGGGACTTCAGCGTTCCCGCAAGAGGTTCCTGGCGGTCCGCGGCGATAGCAATGAGCATGTGCTCGGTGCTCACAAACTCATCCGACATCCGTTCGGCCTCTGAGAACGCTCCTTGGATAACCTGTTGGAGACGAGTTGACAGCCGTGAAGCCAACTCGGCGGAGCCGGATACAGTTGGTAGTCGTGCTAATTCAGCCGCTATTTGCTGGGTGAGCAGCGAGGTATTCACATCCATTTTCTGCAGCAATGGTACCGTTACACCGTCTGCCTGGCTAAGAAGAGCGAAAAGCAGGTGTTCTACATCAACCTGAACGTTATGGTTTTTAAGTGCAGCCTGTTGTGCATCGGATAGAGCTTCCTGGGCTCTCATCGTCAGCTTATCCATTCTCATTGCATCTATCTCCCGAGGATCATCATCATTCTACGTGTTACTTACCTGTACTATTGTTATTTTACTTTAGTGCACTATTGTAAAGTTCCGTCAAAAGGCATTCAATTTTGTAGGGTCGATGGCCGTTAAATTGCGCCATCGCCAAAGTGGTGACTGTTGCGCCCGCACACCATTTCTACCGCGCGTATGCACGAGCGCATGCACGCAATTTAGCGGGCATTCGACGCCCCATGGATTACCGGGCAGATCTCGTGACGGTCTAGGTACTTGGCGACCCACGAACCTGATTTTGGAACAGACCTTTCGGTGCGCAGGTGGATGGCAAGACTTAACCGCGGTGACGCGGAATGATTCGCATTACTTCCGTGGAACAGTTGTTGATGATGAAGACTGACACAGCCTGCCGGCAGTATGTCTAGTCTCTCTGTCCACTGCTCACCGGCAGGAAGTTTGATAGCTGCGCGTAACGCCACCTGATCCTGAGCAAAGAAGTCACCTCCTGGAAGCATTCCCCATCTATGTGACCCCGGTACGAAGACCATTGGGCCCGCTTCTTCTGTTACATCGCTAAGCGCGAGCCAAGCGGTAAAAAGCTCGCTCTCCGGTTGCCAGTCGCTCCAGTAGGTTTTGTCCTGATGCCAGCCCACTGTAGTTGCAGCCTGTTCGCCTTGCGTTCCAGGCTTTACGAGGCCCTGTACCCACCAAACTTGCACCATCTGTGCTCCTATTGCCGCTGCTGCAATCTTTCCGAGGAGGGTGTTTGCTAGGACTTCCCGTAGGGTATGACTCGCAAGTTGAGGCTGTTCAATTTTTGTAAGCACTGTGGGACTCGTAGAATGCGACCAGCCAGATGCTGGCTCCTCACCCGTGTCGGACGTGCCTGCGCGTACGGTCATAAGCGCTTGAGCTGCCCGATCAAGTAACTGAGCATCAAGTACGGGGGTTTGATAAATAATAAATCCGTCTCGATTAAAGTCCTGGTGTAACTGAGCACTGTTTACATCAGTCGTGCGGGTGTCTATCAATTCGTTAACCTCCGGTGTTATTTGGAAGATTGCTTTCCATCGAGGCAGTTGTGGGCATATGAAATACCGTTTTAAGTAGCAGAGCCGCCGGCTTGGGCCTGCCCCAATAATCGATGATTGCCGTATTTGCAGGGCAGGGAAAACTGTCGTGTCCCATCCAAACCAGAAATCCTCCGCATCTGGGAAACCGCCGTTTGCAGGCCCGCGCTGCAATCATGAGGACTCGCGCCTGACGCTCCTGACTCCACTGTATGTACTCCGAGAGGCTATCAGGTTCGTGGCCTCGTTCAGCAGTGAATTCTGTTGACTCAATCCACCACGACATTCGCCGCCACAAGGGGGTCTGGTCGTTAATTGGCATGATAGCGATATCACCCGCGGCCCAGGTGATAAGGTCGAGAGGCGATGCACCTGGTGCTCCGGTCTCTGATCGGAATAGTGCGTCATCCTGGTTCCAATATTCCTCCCATTCAGCCTCATCGCCCCAAAGTTTCCACGGTCCGTGAACGTCCCAATGGCTTTGCCTGCCGAAGTCGGCAGAATCTGCTGTAAACGTGGGTCCGCTAGACGAGGTTGGGAGAAAACGTCGTAGAGGATCCATTTTGGCGATGATTAATCCACATGCCGCAATAAGTGGATGATCCATGGTTACCGGCCGTCCACCGCCAGTTTTACTACCATCTATCCCACCTTGCAACTCGTTGCCTCCGCACCATATGATTAAGGAGGGATGGTGTTGTCTTCGTTCCACATACGAGGATGTAATGATTCCTAACTGAGAAATGGACTCTTCATCCTCTGGCGGCCAGTTGTCGATGCCAGAGGACGACAAAGGTAGTTCCTGCCAGATTAGCAGCCCAAGTTCGTCGCACGTGTCGTAAAATACTTGTTTTTCGAGAGTTGCACCTCCCCAAACGCGCAGCAGATTGCAGCCCATATCCCGATAGAGTGTTAATAAGGTGCGATATTGCTCGTCCGTTACATCGGCGAAATTGGGCCGCACCGGGGTCCAGTTAACTCCCTGAAGGAATGTAGGCACACCGTTAAGCTCACAGATCCATGGTGTAGCTTCCCGAGAGCTACCCTCACATGCCAGCCACTGTACAGATCTAAAGCCTATTCTGCGCTCCTGAGTATCCGCCACTAGATCATCAGCCGAAAGAAGGGTACAGCAAAGTGTGTACAGCGATTGATTGCCTTGCCCACTCACGTTCCAGCTTTTCACCATAATGCGCTGCCAGCAGACTCCATCATCTAGCTGTTCACTGGTAACGACTTCAGAACGCACCGCACCGTCAATAGTGTTTAGCGACAAGATGGCACGCATCGTTCTGGGGATCGTAGCATGGGCGATCAGCTTTCCATATCCATCTTCTAAGGTGGTATAGCAGCGAAAGTTCTCTATGGTGCTTCTATCGTGAACCACCAGATGAATCGCATCCCAAATGCCAATTTGAACCAGTCGTGCGGTCCAATCCCATGTGTAGTTGAACCGTGGTTTCCACTCTGTCATCTGCGACGTGTAACCAAACTGCCCAAGCCAGCGCGGTGGGCAATCAAATATAATCTGTAGTCTGCGCGCTGCTGGCTCACCTGCGCAGGGAATGCTGAAGGTATGTGGAATGTGGGAACCCTTGAATCTGCCTATCTCGATGCCGTCAAGGTAGACCCATCCCGCATAGTCGAGACCGTCACAAACGAGATCATGCTCCATGGACTCTTCAAACCACTCAGCAGGCAGTACTGTTGAAAAAATCCAGTGTCGATTTTCTACCCACTCACACTTCCTGGAGTTCAACGCGATATTCCAGTCATCTATGATCCCGGCTTTTAGGAGAGTATCGTGTACCGAGCCAGGTACTCGAGCCAGGACATCGGGAATGTCTGCCTGTGAAGTTGCACCGGTTTCTGTGGTGTTTGTAAAATGCCAAAAATACGGTGTCCAACCAGAGACATGCCAATCAAGAGGCTGTAAATTGTGCGTGGTTTTCATTTGCCCTTTGTGTATGCTTTAGGTAATGTTATCCAATGAATCGTTTCGACAGTAAACTGGTTCTGACGCCACTCAATACCCTACATTTCGTTTGCCGCACCGCAAGTCGTATGCGAACTAACTTATGCGTAATCGGCGATTTATCCTTTCATTAAAGTTCAAGAATGACCACGTAGTTTTCCTGCAGTAAAAGCGTAAATATCGTTACGATAGGCAAGCGATAATACCGCGTTCACTCAGTCGACGATTCTAAGCTCTATTGCCATAGGCGGCGATCCCAACATGGCGGTGACTTTGCTTACACGCGGTTTACGATCACTATTAACCAGGCAGGAGGTTGGCGAATCTGCTATTGATATAGCCGAAATAAACCTGCTACAATGGCCCAACCGGTCATCCTAACCATACTAAACAGGAGATCCAACATAAAATCCAAACTGAGTTTCGTACTACGCCTCACTGCCTTTACACTGGCGGTATTCATCCCAATCGTTGCACCATCTTTCTCGGCTCACGCTGCTACACCTGCGGCTCTTGTTCACGCGCGTCCGTTTGTACCACTGCCGCCGCCGGTGGTACGGAGCCGCGGAGCCATACTCATAGACGCTGAGACTGGTCGGGTGTTGTGGGCGCACAATCCAAACCGCGAATTACCAATGGCAAGTACTACAAAATTGATGACTGCCATCCTTTTTTGTGAGCGGGTATCGCCAAACACGGTCATTACAGCGGGGGCAGATGCAGCCAATACCCACGAGTGTTCAATGCATTTGAAGGTAGGTGAAAAGGTTACAGCACACGACCTGCTTCGCGCGATGCTTCTGCGTTCGGCAAACGATAGTGCAGTTGCAGCCGCCGACGCAGCAGCAGGTAGCGTTCCCGCCTTTGTCAAGCTGATGAACGAGCGCGCCAAGCAGATGGGCTGTACGCGAACGCACTTTGCAAATCCTGACGGCCTTCCCGCGCCCGACCACTATACCACAGCGCATGACCTCGCCATTATTGCTGCGGCAGCAATGCGGGTTCCGCGCATACGTCACGTGGTCCGGTTGCTTCGTGCAAAAATTCATAGGTCTATTGACAAGCAGGACGAGGTTATGGTGAACCACACTCATTTCGTGGGCCACTTTCCCGGTGCCGATGGTGTCAAAACCGGCTGGACCGATGCCGCTGGGCACTGTCTCGTCGGCTCCGATACCCGAGGGGGTTGGGAGCTGATTTCTGTGGTGCTGCACAGCCCAAACTTTGTCAAAGAGACTGAAAGCATCATGGATTACGGCTTTCACAACTTTGAACGCAAGGAGATTGAACCGGCCGGTGCGACCATTACCTCATACAAAGTGGATGGCGGCGTACGCCCGGACGTATCCGCGGTAGTTCCTAAACCAGTTTACGTAGTCGTCTCTCGAACAAGCAAAGCGCCTGTCAAGTTTTATCCGCAACCAGGGGTTCTGCACGCGCCTATTGCGAAGGGCGGCCCCGTTGCCGTGGGCGAGGTAATGCAGGGTGGAATACCTCTTACAACGGTATCGCTGGTGGCGGCATCCACGGT
>JAJYCW010000037.1 GCA_021777995.1 bacterium | reverse complement strand
CCGCAGTCGCACCCACAAGGAACGCGCCGGCGCATGCTAGTATGCGCCAGAAGTTACGTGGCATCTGTTACTCCCTGGTAACCATCAACATACCACGCTATATTAGACCATTTACAACCAGATTCCTGCCGAATTCTAAAACTCTATGCGGAATAACAGAATTTCGGCGCACATGCAGCCATATTATGACCGTTCATCAACGGATTATTCGATACCGCTCAATAACTCGATGGACTCCTGAACGGCATCACTAAATGCTTCCACTGCCCTATCAATTTCGCTGCTGCTCACAATAAGCGGTGGCTCAAACCTGATGACCTTAGGATTGTTAAGTGTATAGCCCGCTATAACTCCGCGGCGTGCCATACCGTTAATGGTGAGTTCGGCAACATCCTGTATGGCAAACTCTACGCCCAGCATAAGTCCTAGCCCCCTGACTTCCTTAAGCGCGCCAGGTGAACGATCTAGAGCCCCTGTAAGTCCTGCTTTTAAGCGGTCTCCACTGCTTGCCGCAAGCGCAGGAAGGTCCTCGTTAAGCGTAAACTCTAGCGCGGCTAACCCGGCTGCGCAGGCGAGTTGATTGCCCCCAAAGGTGCTGGTATGAATGTACGGGTTTTCACCAAACGCTGATTCGCATATCTCGGGCGTAAACACCGTGGCGCCTATGGGCATCACTCCCCCGCCCAACGCCTTGGCGAGCGTGATGATATCGGGCTGCACGTCGTCATGGTTGCAGCCAAACAATCTACCTGTCCTTCCCAGGCCAGTCTGCACCTCGTCAAGAATGAGCAGTACACCGGCTTTTTGAGTAATTCGGCGCACCTCTGCTAAATATCCCGGCGACGCTGGAATAATGCCTCCCTCGCCCTGGACAGTTTCAAGTATTACTGCGGCAGTATCGCCATCAATTGCTGCCGCAATGGCCTCGGCTGAGTTATAAGGCACGAAGGTAGTGCCCGGCACCATGGGGCCAAACGGTTTGCGGTACTTTTCTCTTCCTGTTACTGCAAGGCTGCCCATCGTTTTGCCGTGGTAGGCGCCCTCTGTAGAAATATACTTTGTTCGTCCCGTGGCCTTGCGTGCTAATTTCAATGCGGCTTCTACCGACTCCGCACCACTGTTGGAAAAAAAGGTAAACCTAAGGCTGCCCGGCGTCACCTCCGCAAGCTTTTCCGCCAGCAGTGCCTGCGGTTCATTGAAATACGCACGTGTGGAGAGCGGCATTCGGTCTAGCTGCTGCTTAACCGCGCGTACAACCGCAGGATTTCGATGGCCCAGAGAAAACACACCGTACCCTCCCAGAAAATCGAGGCACTTGTGTCCGCTGGCAAGTGTTACGGTGCATCCCTCTGCGCTCTCCTCAAGATCACCAAATCCGCCAAACTGCAACAGCCTGGAGAGTCCAGGATTTACGTACTGACGGTATTTCTCAATAACAGAATTAATATGTGCTTCGGTTGCAGCAGTCTCGTCCATCTCAGCAATCATTTCAATCTCCGTTCCACGTTTACTTCACTCTCGTGGTGCCCGTTCACCGAGCTAAGCGACATCGGCGGTGTGCCTTGCCACAGTCTAATGACCTGCGGCAGCGTGGCAATAATAAGCGCTGTTAGTGGCGCAGCAAATAGTACGCCGGTAAGTCCGCTCACCTCGAAACCAGCCAATAACACGAAGAGAACCAATACTTCATGCAACCCCAGAGCCTTACCGACGAGCCTGGGGTACAGTACCTTTGAACCAACTTCATTGATTACGACGAACGCCAGCAGCAGGATGATGACACGAGACGTAGGATTCAGGAAGCCGTGAGCAGGGGAAATGAGTGCCGCGATTACTGCGGGAACAGCACCAACATAGGGCCCTACCACTGGTATTAACGAGGCCACCATAACCACCAGCCCCAACAACACCCATAGCTTGAGATCGAGTACCAAACAGAGAAGGCCCGCGAGTAGCCCCATCACCAGTGCGAGCACGAGCTGCCCACGAACAAAGCCTCCTAGTATTTCGTTTACGTCGTCCTGCCAGCGCACTGCATAGGGCTGCAGCCGAGGAGGCAGTGCATTCACGAGTTTGTGTTTAAGTTCCTCGCTGTAGACCATAAAGTAGAGCGATATAAGAACGACAAGAACACCCTCTACAACAGATTTACCGATGCCTGCGAATACCTGAATAGCATCCTGGGTTACTTTCTGGCTTAGCTTCTTTACAAGAACCGCCGGGTGCTGTAGGTTGGCTTGAAGGTGCAGGGGAATGCCATGCTTCGTTAGCCACGCATCTTCCTCAGCCAGCTTTCGCTGCGCCCTCCATGCATAAGTACGCTTCGCCAATTGCTGCTGGGCGGGCGTGGAGGTTGGCTGCGTACCAAGCACGTAAACCTGATGATCACTGTTAAGCATACTGATCTCACGGCCAACAAAGCCGCCAAGTACTCCCGTGGATACCAGTATTATGAATGCGAGCGCACCGAACATCCCAAGCACACAGCGGCCACGATGTCTAAGCGGAGCGCCCTCAACCAGGCGAACCCTGCGTAACCATTCCACTAGCGGATCCAGTGCGTATGCTAACAGGCCGCCGAGGCTAAAGAGCAGCAGGGTGTGGTGGATAGCGGAGAGCAGGCGTACCAGCCCAACAATAGCGAGACTTGCAAGCAGCACGGTTGCCAACACTACCAGCGTCTGCAGCCAGTGATCCATGGTACCAGAATGCATTTCTGGTTCGCGGTCACCAGTTCCACCACTTTGAGAGGTCATTTTAGGGTGCCTTGTTTGTCGGCGGGAACAGCTGTTTTGCAGGCACTACATCAGCAGGTACCGACCACAGAAGTTTACCGTCCGCATCCTTAAAGATAACCGCAGGCCGGTCGCTGCCGTTCACAAGAATAGCAGCGCCACCGTGCATCGTGCTATTGTTCAGCAGGAGTGCAGGCGTTCCGTCGCGACGTGTTTCTAACACAGCGCGTGCGTTGCCAGCAGGGTCGTGCAGCGAAATCGAAGGGCTGCCGTCTGGCTTGAGACGCATGGCCAGCCTTAGTTTCCCATTCGCATCCAGCAAAGCGATCCCGGTATTCCCATCAGGTTCGAGGGATACATAACCGCGGCCCTGGCCAGCTGAGTCATACAGCGTGAGGCCTCCAGCGTCGCCTGCCAGCCCCAACTGAAGCCTCGTGTGCTCGTGATCGTCCAGAAAGAGCAGGTTAGGTGAACCCACCGGGTTACACTTTAGCTCGGCTCGAACTTTCCCATTCGCATCCGTCAACCGAAACTCGCGGGCAGATACCACATCCCGAGGCGACGTTGATTGCGCGTGGCCCGTGTGAGTGAGCGCAAGACCGCAGAAGAGCCCAATGATGCCGGCGACGGCTACTCGAAGGTCTTTCCACATGGACCTATTCCTTTGTACCCTCTTGAGCGGGCACGGCTTCGCGAACCGCATGACCACCAAACTGGTTGCGAAGGGCGGCAAGCACCTTCATGCTGAAACTGTCGGATTGCCGTGATCGGAAGCGCAAGTACAGCGACAGTGCGATGACCGGCGCTGGCACGGCGTGATCAATACTCTCCATCACCGTCCAACGCCCCTCTCCAGAGTCCTCCACCCAGCCGGTTATTCTCTCCAGGTTAGGATCTTCTTTGAAGGCGAGCGCTGCAAGCTCTAAAAGCCATGAGCGCACAACACTGCCGTGCATCCAGAGATCACAAATGGCTTCAAGATCGAGATCACCATAGGGAGATGCCTTCAATATCTCAAAGCCCTCCGCATAGGACTGCATCATGGCGTACTCTACACCATTGTGTACCATCTTCACATAGTGGCCGGATCCAGCAGGACCGGTGTAGAGTAATCCTGACTCGGGAGCTAGATCCTTTAGTAGCGGTTCTGCCACGTCGAATGCAGATTTGTCTCCGCCAACCATGAGGCAGTAACCCTCTTTAAGGCCCCATACACCACCCGAGGTACCCGCATCCAGGAAGCGAATGCCGTGGGCTTCCAATTCCGAGCTATGGCGCTGGGAGTCGGTATATTTGGAGTTGCCACCGTCAATGAGAATATCGCCAGGTTTCAGTACAGTTGCAGCTTCGCGAATTACGCTGTCAGTTACCGCACCCGCACTCACCATGGACCACAGTATCTTTGGAGACTGTTGCAACAGCCCCGCCAATTCGGTTACAGAGGTAGCTGTTTTGCCGCCCAGTCCTGCAAGGCGCTCGCGCGGCCCAGGGCCGAGATCCGATCCCACAACCGTGTGCCCGCGTTGGATCAGGCGCTCCGCCATGTTTCCGCCCATTTTACCCAGGCCAACTATTCCAATTTCCATGCGTAGTGCCACTCCCTCAGTTACAAAGTTGAGAATTATAATCGAGTCTGCTAACGTTGAGTGTACCCCGTACCAGCGCACGACGGTGGCAGAGGGTACAGCACAATCACTCTATCGTGACAGATAAATGCTGTTAGTCACGATAAATCTCCACAGGTTGTCTTTGGCACGACTGATGCCAATTCGCGCCGTGGCACTTATGGGCCTGTTAAATCCAGCAGGGCGATAGTGCACCACAATATCTGAGTCCCCCACCAGGCTTAGGCCGCTATGTGCGACATCAATTGCGAATGCCTGACACAACCTCGCGGGACCGCCTGTCAGAAAGTTCGACGGCATCCGGGGCGGACGCTGTGCAGAAGCAACGCGCCGTGCAAGCATGAGGTCCTCACCGGCACGCGGTTCAACAGCCCGGACTAGAACCGCCTCACCTCGGCCCAGCTCCGAGGTGACTACATTAAAACAGTAGTGCATGCCGTATGTAAAGTAAACGTACGCATTCCCGGGTTCCCCAAACATAACGCGGCAGCGCGCCGTTTCACCGCGAAAGGCATGACACGCGGGGTCATCCCACGTGTAAGCCTCAGTTTCCACAATGACTCCCGCGCAGATAGATCCGTTGGGTTCGCTTCGAACCAGCGTACACCCCAACAGGTCGGGAGCCACCTGTAGAGCTGACCTTGCATAGAATGCACGATCCAGAATCGGCGGTGTGTCAGGAGCCCACATAGTAGAATGAGAGAGCAAGTACCAGGTACACAGCCACCAGTTGTGCCCCCTCCAGCCAGTGGCTTTTACCGTCCGAGGATATTACTGTTGCTATAAGCACACTCACAGTGAGTGCCACCAGTTCAAAGGGTGTAAACAATATACTCATTGGATGCCCAAGAGGGATGCTTAGGAAGACCAGCACTGGTATCACAAACATCGCAATCTGAGTGGAGGACGACACAGCAATACTCAAACTGACGTCCATTCTGTTCGCCATCGCCATGAGGATCGCGGCGCCGTGCTCCGCGGCGTTGCCAACAATTGGAATAATGATAAGGCCCACAAAGACTGGGCTCAAACCCAGGGTTTGGACGGTACCATGCAGGCTGCCCACGAGAAACTCGCTCTCGGCAGCTATCACTACTGTAGTTACCGCTAGAATTGCAGCCGCAGCCCCCTGCTTCCAAGACGGCTTCTGCTTTTCCTCCTCTACCGACCTGAAAAGGCTTTCATGGGTGCGAAGCGAAAATAGCAGACCACCTAGGTAGACGGCGAGCAGGACAAGAGCCACTCCAAAGCTTAGGTGCAGCGCTTTCGCGGGTGCGAGAATGGAATGTGTGCCCTGAAGGTTCCATACAAATAGTGCTGGCACCAGAAGGGCAATAGCAGATAGCGCCATCATGGTAGCGTGGGCCTGCGCAGCCTCCGCGTTAAATTTCAGAACACGGTGCTTTAGCCCCCCCAAGAGGGCGGATACGCCAAGCACAAGCAGGATATTTCCGATAACAGAGCCAATTAATGAGGCTCGAACGAGCTCAAGCTGCCCCTGACGAAGCGCTATAACACTGAATATGAGCTCTGTTGCGTTACCAAACGTAGCGTTAAGCAATCCGCCCACAGCGGGCCCGCGCCACAGCGATATCTGTTCGGTTGCGGTACCTAAAATCCCCGCTAACGGCATAAGTGATAGACATGCGAACGAGAAAATCACGATAGCAGGTGCGTGAAGCAGAGCGACAAGAAAGCTTATGGGGACAATTGCTAGAGCCGCTATTACCGAAAGCCTTGTTGTGCCTGTCAACATGTTTGCACCTTTTGCCCCCAGTCAATACGGTGGGTAGCTTTACTATCCAACAGATCAGCCTACGGGCTCGTCCATTCCCGTACGCGTGCCTCAGCCCCCTTAAGCTTACGAAACCATGGCAACAGATCAACCCCGGGAAACCTTTCGAAGGGTCCGCTGCCGGCGGCCATATCGTATATCACTCGTCCACCGCTTACCGTGAGCATGACATCCCGGGCGCCACACGAGTATACAAGTGCACCACAGGAATCATAAGCCGGCTGGCAGCTTATACTGTTTAGCGAAACCGCACACATATCCGCACTGCTACCTGGTTCCAGTCTGCCGGTACGGGTCGCGATGTTCAACGCACCTGCGCCGCCCTCTGTGGCCATACTCACGATTTTACGCGCGCCAATAGTCTCAATCTGCCGCCTGGATGCGCGTTGCATGTATACGGCAAAGCGCATTTCCTCAAACATGTCGAGTGTATTACTGCTTACAGCGCTGTCGGTACCCAGTCCAACCCTGTCGCCCAACAGGCCAAGCGGTGCTACTCCATTGCCAAGTTTGGCGTTGCTCCTCGGGCAGTGTGCCCACGCTGATCCGCTTTGCTGAGTGGTAAGCAGGTCTCCCGCTGCAGTTTGGACTCCATGTACCAACAGAGTGCGCTCGCCAAGCAGGCCGCATTCGTCAAGGTACTGTACGGTTGTCAGGCCAGGAGGTTTCCAGTTTATAGACCTGCGCCTCAACGACTCGGCAATCTCCCCAATCCCATTGCGCACAAGCTGACTCTCGGGAAGCGACTCTGCGGCATGAATGCAGATAGGAAGATCGTTGTTATGCGCATAGCGCGCGGCAGCCTGTAGCAAATCGGTGCGCACTGTGTAAGGGGAATGTGGCGAGATTCCGGGTTGTAATGGGGTTCCCGCGCAGATTGACCTCATACTGTGCAGCTTCTGCTCTAGTTCGCTGATGCTTTCCGCAACCGATTGCCCCGCAGGGTCAATTCCAAAAAGCTCCTGAAATATCACGCCCCCCAGGCCCAGCATTGCCGCTGCTTCAGCGGCGCGACCGGTGGGAGTACAGTCACCAATGGTAGTCACCCCGCCTGCAGCACACTCCGCGGCACCCCACACTGCGGAGGCCAGCCAGTCATCTGGGGTTAGAACTGCGCTTCTGGCTGTTAATTCCCGAATCCATGGGAAAAATGCTACATCCTCAACGGCACCACGCATAACGGTGTAGTCAAGGTGAGTATGGACGTTAACCAGACCAGGCATTAGAATTGCGCTGCCTAATTCTCGAACCACATCGTTACCACTTGCCCTGCGCTGGCGAACTTCCAGAATTACGCCATTTTGGGTGACAACTTCTGCGTCGTGTAACTGGGTTCCCGGTTCAATTAGTACCACCTCGGCGCGCCAAACTACCGCGTCTGCCATCTCTGCTCCTTAACGCCATAACGCGTTAAGTTTACCATGCAGTACGGTGACCAATAGCATTAAGCAACCCATGATTCGTTCTAGACCCACTGCTATCACAAATAGCTACCATCCATAGGCAGCGGCAGAACTCCAAAGTCGGAACCCTATATCACCCACCTTGTGGGTTTCTAAGCTTTATGACCATTGAGCGGAATTGAACTCTCGTTTAGACCACTCCTTCCGACGTGGTTTCGGTAAGATATGTGTGGTGCGTCACTCTATTTCGGCCGTTCTCTTTACTAACGTAGAGCGCTCTATCTGCATTGTCTATAAGCTCCTGCGCAGTGAGCACTGTTACATCCGTGGTTGCCGCACCGAAGCTGGCAGTTACGGGCCTTTTCGGCCAATTCGCCACCTCAATGGCAGCACGGCACCGCTCAGCCGCCTCTCGAGCTCCCTGCGGTCCAGTCTCGGGGAGCAAAATCACGAACTCCTCACCGCCATATCGCGCGACCAAATCAACATCGCGCATGACAGACTTTAGCGTTCGAGCCACCATTTTGAGTACGACGTCACCTTCAGGGTGACCATATGCGTCATTGTATGTCTTGAACTTATCAACGTCGAGTAGAATAACCGAAAACGGGCTTTTATACCGCTCACTGCGCTGCCACTCTTCGGTGAGGCGCTCCTGAAAAGCACGATGATTTGCAATACCCGTGAGAGCGTCTGTTGTTGCGAGCGCCTGAAGCATGCCGTTAACGGTTTCCAGTTCCTGTTTCTGTCGCTCTAGCTGCAGTGCCTGCTCGTTTACGAGCATGACTTGCTCTTCCATGCGTTGGTGCATCTGCAGTACAGTGGCCTGCTGCTCTATGAGCTGTTTATTCGTCTCCTCCAGCCATAGGTTGGTGGAATGAGCCTGCTCTTGCGCACGTTTGGTTGCCGTGATATCTATTAGGGTGCCCACAATTCTTAGCGGATGGCCCTGTTCGTCACTGGTTGCACGGGTAATGGTGTGACACCAGCGATAAGTACCGCTGCGCTGGCGAATGCGAATGTCACATTCATAAGTGCCATTTGTTTTCATGGCCTCCTTTCGCGCACTTTTCAGTAACAAGGCGTCATCAGGGTGGTAGTACTCCATGATCTCGTCAACGCCAGGCGGGCCCAAAGCAGGTTCCCGGTCGAATAGCCTGTAGACCTCCTCACTCCAGATAAGCTGTCGTGTGGCGTAGTTATACTCGTAGCTTCCCATATGGGCCACCTGCTGTGCTTCTGCCAACAGTGCTTCGCTTTTGCGCAACTTATTTTCTATTTCAAGTCGTGCACTGATATCACGAGCTATCGTAGAGTAGAACAGTACCTTGCCTTGCTCGTCGCGGTGAGCAATGACTACCGCCGACACGGGGATCTCCTTACCTTCCGAAGCGAGCAGTGCACATTCACCCTGCCACAGGCCATTGCGCGCGGCGGTGGGCATGGCGTGCCGCCTCAATATTCGATACGTATCTGGTGGAATGCACTGCTGTATATTGTGAGGCACAAGTCCCGCACTGTCCCATAGCTCGAGGAACGCTCGATTGCTGTAGAAGATCTCGCCGGTAGGCGTAGAGGAGCCTATATAATCTGGTGTTGCCTCCAGAATGGCCGCAAGCCTTACTGCTGCGCGCTCGGCCTCAATTCTATCGCTTACGTCCTGCAATATCCACACCTCGCTTGTGGCATAACGTAAGGCTGAGAACTGAATCATGCGGCGCGTGCCGTCCTTGCGCAAGATTGATCTCACGGGGCTCACGGCAAAACCAGCTTGGCGGTTCGCCTCATAACTATCCCGCGCCGCCTGGGCATCGCTCCCGTAAAGCAAGGCAAACCACTTGTCTAGATCATCCAGCTCCGAACGATCATACCCGGTTAGCTGCTCTACCATCCGGTTGGTTGTAATTCTGTTAGCTTCCACCAACAATGCGCCAATTGGCAGGTTCTCGATCATTTCGCTAAGTCGCCGCTCACCCTCCTCAGCGACCTTCTGCGCTCGTCGCTCCTCAGTGAGATCATGCAGAACAGCGATTATAGCGCGAGGTTCGTTTGAACCGATTTCGGTCAATGTTACGTGGACCGTCACTTCGCCCGCAGTTACACTCTTGTACGCCCAGGTGAATGCCTGACATGGATGGTCATTGGAGTCGTCCCGGGCATTCAAAAATGGGGTCGAACCGGTGTCGGCACTGCTGTATTTCGCGGCGAAAAGGTCTGAATGGCAGCGGCCCATTAATTCACTGTTACTCGAGTAACCCAGAAGATGCGCTGCGGCAGAGTTGCACATCGTTATTACATCGCACTGGATGAGTAGCATTGCCTCCGGCAACTCCGCGATTATGGAGCTAAATTTAGCAATAATCTCGCTGTCACCGCCGTCGCGGCGTCTGTTTCGAAGTATGGAACGTTCGCTGGCTAAGAGCAACACCACCGACAGTAGGGCGCACACCCCGAGGCATGCCGCGGCAGCACTATCCGCCTGCTGCTTTGCAGCCTGAACGAGTTTCCATCTCTGCTGCACACCTTTGAAGAGCGCCTGGTCTGCGCCATCCTTGGCTGGGTACGCATTTGGGTTTTGATCCAAAACCGAGCGCCACAGTGCGTCGATTCCTGCAAACTCTTGTGGGTCGGCGCGGCGTAAATCCTCGATAAGGTGTGTGGTATGGGTAACTTGCTGACGACTACGAGCAAGATGGTGGGAACGCAGAGCACCGGTGACGAGCACTACGTTGTACCGTATGGATATCAGCCGTGCAGCCTGGGCATTCAACATGCGAGCCCGACTCTGAAAAAAATACGACGCAAGCAGAAACACTGCCAACAGAGCCGCCGATAAAGTTCGGATGCGAGCAGGTACTGGTGGGAGCACCAGAGATTTATCTTCCGAAAGAGACATTGCTGCGGGTGAACCAGTTCCATTTAATAGTTTGGGCTAAGCTGCACCGGCTACAGGAGCGCAGAGGACCGGAATGGGTGTAACTTGAACCTTATGCTCAAATATTATTGGTTGATGTTACGCCCCACTCAATGGCATGAAGTAGAAATATTGAAATTCAGCAATCGGAGAAATTAGTACCAACGGACCGCTAATTCACCTACAAACAACATTTCACAATGTGAATTAAACGATTGAACAGCCGTGCATAATGTTGCAACGGTAGCGGATTAAGGCTGGAAGCACCACTTACAGAGTGTAACCGGATTGGATGCTACCAACAGTGTATGCTACGGTAGCGTAATGTCCTTCACATCATGGCCCACATGCACAAGCGGAAGTGACCAGAACGTAGTGTTGTAAAGGTTATCGTTAGCGAACGAGATATTGTTGCAGTGATCCAACCTAATGGGCGCCACCTGATGGACAGTGGCTGGCCACAAATGGGGCGCACGCACAACATTATTTGTTACAGCCACATAATGCGCCCATTCAATTACGAGATCGCCCTGATAGTTGCTGAAGAAGCGGTTGTTGGTAATAAGGACGTGTTGATTCCCGACGGCACCGTGCCCATGCACCCAAACTGCTGCACCTCCATAGGTGGCACCACCGTTGTACTGTATATTGTTTCCCTGTACAAGCACACTGTGTACGTAATCCGCCTCGTCCCAGTAGTATTCCGGCCCCAGGCTTATAGCAGACATTCCACAGTGAGATATAACGTTGTTCTCAATCGTTCCGTCGTCCGCCTTTGCAAGAATACCTCTGGATCGCGTGTCGCCCAATCGGCAGGAGATGATCTTGTAACCAGCGCCATCGGCAAGCGGGTTGCTAAACTTGGCTCCAACCGGTATGGGCAAACTGGACTTAATCGTAAGCGTCGTCGTCCCGTCCGGGTTATTCTTGACCGCACTCACTTTTGCATCTTCGTAAAAGCCGTTTGCATTTGAGATGCGAATAGATCCGCCAACCACGGCATTATCACCGGCGGCCTTAGTGGTGGTGATCATATTGCCCACAACGGATTTAACCTGGCTGAAATATCCATGTATAGCAATACAATCGTCGAGAAAAACGCCCGTAAAATAGCAATCCTCGATATCCGGCCCAGGATACGAACCCGTCATGTGCATGCCGTCAGCAGCATTCGTCACCAGATCGGGTGTGTCCGCACCGGCGGGCATTGGTCCTTGTCTCAAAGTACAGTGAATATAGCGGTTTCCACCACCCCCTTCTTCACGAATCGGCGCAAAACCGTTGCGTAACAGGGTCACGTTTTGAATCGTGCAGTTACGGCAGTTTACCAGGTGTAATTTAATCGGCGGGGTTCCATATCTTCCGACCAGCCAATCACCCACAGAAACGAGTTGCGCACTATTCCGAAAATCAATGCGCCACGAACCATTGCTAAGGTGAGCAACCGGTGCGTTATACGTATCGCCGTCACCAACTTTCAGCTCGTGGGTATGAGCATCCACGACGTTGAGTGCGCCCGGGAACGTGGATGTACTGGCAGGTAGGTCGGGATAACCTGTGTCCGCCTTCCATACGGCAGTCAGGTTACCACTCGCATCGCGGCCGATACTCTGTACGCGTCCCTGATAATTCGGAACCGCACTTTGCGAGATTGTAAGGTCTTGTAGCAACAGGTGGTGGCAATGTTTTAGTTGGAAACAGTCTTCTCCCCACTTCAATCCCGTCATTATCAACGTAACACCCTTACCCGTTATCACGGCATCACGCCACCTGGTCATCGCGAACACTGGACCGCCAGTATCTGGAAGCTTGTAAATGCCGCGCATTATTACGATGGAGCGCGCCACCTGCTGGTATGCGCGTTGTAGTGCGCTCGGTAGCAGATCAGGCTTCGCCGGATCTCCCACGACCGTTGGAGAAGCAGTTGCGCCCAGGGTAGAAAGTACCGTTGCGCTGATAAGCACTATAAACAAAGATATGCGTGTAACCATCGCGCACCCCATCAACATGTAATTCAGAGAGCGGTATCTGTTAAGGACACCATTTTGAATCCACCAACTGTAACTCGAATGGCGACCCAAAATCTAAGGCAGAGAACGATGCTCAGTGTTCAAAGAATTTTTGGGAATGGCGTACAGAGAAACCCATGCCGCCTGGCAATTAGGTCAGCGTATCCTGCACAACCACTGAGGCTGTTGCTATTGGGCGTGCACGTCCGTAGGCCCCTGATGCTGGTGTGAATATCGCGGAAGCCGTAGTCAGTCGTCGGCCCGTGTGCGCCTCACCGGCCAGCCAGGGCTTATGGTAAAGCGTACCTGTTCCCGTCATTTCAACGTGCGTTACGTCGCTAACGATCTGCCACTGCGTAGCCCCCGACAGGCGTTGCAGGAACTCCCGCCACGATTGTGTGCCTGGGCCAACGACGTGGTTAATATGATGGTCATTCAACAGCCTTACGAGGCAGTCAATAACCCCGGTTGATGCAGCTTCAGGCGTTCCAAGGTCGACATAGTACACTTCTCGTGCGCCGAAATGCTGCCATTGATGCGCCGCCTCGCCATCTTCGGCGGAGGTATTAACGAGTAGAGAATAGGCACCCCCAATAACCTCGCAAATGTGCTGGGCACAACTGATCGCCCTTTGATTAAATTCTGTGTGCTGTTCATTGTGCGAGTCCAGAAGGACAAGGATATGTTGCATGTTTGCTCCGCGAAAATGTGGCCCCGTTAGTACGGCGATCCTGCGACCGCACTCTGTGCATTTGAAATATATTAACCGAAAGTGCGGTAAGGATTGAATAGTACCGAGGAAATAATACCTATCAAAACGAAATCGAATCAAAACCAGAGCACCATTTCCATCCAGTTGGTTTACTGTTCGCTTCCCGACAACAAATGAGGTTCGGCTCTAAAACGCCCTCTACCCTGGTAGGGTACAATGTACTTCCTGCAATAGTATCAATTAAATGCAGGCCGCCTGAAAGGAGTTTAGTCATGCAGTCCACAGAACGTGCACGCATCGAAATCTACGACACAACGCTTCGCGACGGTTCTCAGGGAGAAGGTATTTCCTTTAGCGTTGAGGACAAGATTCGCATCGCACGCAGACTGGACGAATTTGGCATGGACTACATTGAAGGTGGCTGGCCGGGTTCGAACCCCAAGGATGAAGCTTTTTTTCAGCGGATGCTTGACGAAAAGTTGACAAACTCTGTTCTAACAGCATTTGGCAGCACACGCAGAGCAGGAGTAAAAGCAGAGAATGATCTTCAACTTCAGACCTTGCTGCGTTCCAAAACAACAGGTATCACTATTTTTGGCAAGTCGTGGGAAGACCATGTGGTACATGCCCTGCGCACCACTCTGGACGAAAACATCGCTATGATAGGCGAAAGCGTGGAGTTTCTGGCCCGCCACGCTGAGTTTGTTATCTACGATGCAGAGCACTTTTTCGACGGATTCAAGACGAACCGAGACTATGCGATACAGTGTCTCATGGCAGCATATCAGGCAGGTGCACGCCGGCTGGTTCTGTGCGACACCAATGGTGGCACGCTGCCAGCCGAGGTAGGGACTATCGTGCGGGAGGTTCGACTTGCCCTGCCTGAAGCTAGTATTGGGATCCATACTCACAACGACTCCTCTACAGCGGTGGCATGCGCCCTTGCGGCTATTGAAGAGGGCGCGATGCATGTGCAAGGCACTGTGAACGGATTTGGTGAGCGTTGTGGGAACTGTGATCTCGTACCGGTAATCGCAGCGATCAAATTGAAGCTGGGGGTTCAGTGTCTCAATGTGGACTCGTTACAGCACCTCACAGGCCTGTCTCAATATGTTGACGAAATCGCCAACCTAACCCCCGATAACCGACGAGCATATGTTGGGCGTTCTGCATTCGCACACAAAGGTGGAGTTCACGCCGACGCAGTGTTAAAGGGTGCGCGCTACGAACACATTAATCCTGAGGACGTTGGCAATTCCCGGAGACTTCTGGTTTCAGAACTGGCTGGTAGCAGCAGCATCGCCGGTAAAGCAGCACAGTACGGCATTGACCTCAACCGTAAATCACCCGAGGCTCGCTCGCTCCTGCAATCTGTGGCAGAACGCGAACACGAAGGCTATAGCTACGAGGGTGCAGAAGCGTCATTCGAGTTGCTTCTCATGCGGGCCGTCGGTCAGATCTTTGAGCCATTTACTCTGCGCGGCTACCGATGCATCGTTGAAAAGCGCGGACATGACGAGGAGCCGATAACCGAAGCAACAGTAAAGGTGGAAGTAGCCGGCAAAGAGCGGCTTACCGTTGCCGAAGGCGACGGCCCGGTTCATGCACTGGACGGCGCATTGAGGCAGGCACTTGCGGACTTCTATCCTGAGGTGGAGCGTATTAAACTCACCGATTTCAAGGTACGCGTAGTGAGTTCGAGAGCAGGTACTGCTGCCAAAGTACGGGTAATAATCGACTCAACCAATGGTGATCAGTCTTGGTCTACGGTTGGTGTCTCGGAGAACGTAATTGAAGCTAGCTGGCATGCGCTTGTCGATGGAATGGTTTACGGCTTACAACCCTCTCCACGCGTTGGAGCAGCACCAGTAATGGTGCAATCAGCCTCCAGCAACTAGTACCCGTCTGTGAGTGGTGCCCGTTTGCTTGCTGCCGGCCCAGTGTCCGCTAGGACCACGAGCCGGCAGTTTCACCTTGTAACTTTCTCCACACCTATCATTATCCGAAGCCTTCCCGTGGCATCTCCTGTGGCTGGACTTTAACGGGTGGTACCCTTCCGCTGCACACATCGTAAAGTGTGTGGTGTGTCTTCATAACCACGTCGGTCATCTCATGGTACGGCTTGTGGCAAACGTCTACCAATCCGATATTCAGACATTCGCCGTCAAAACGCCCTAGTACAGGTTGATCTCCATACTGAAAATAGTGGGCTCCTACAAGCTCCGGAATGGCAGCAGCACTCTCAACATAATATCGGTAGAAGTCTCCACGAGCAGCCTGATTTTCTACACCTCGTAGCGCATTCGCCGGCAGCCCTACGTCTAACGCCCCCGCATGAAACTCACCAATCATAACTGGCAACCCAGCTGCTTGCGACGTCTTTGCAATCTCAGTTGCATCCGGCTTCATCTGGTAACAGTTAATAGAGAAAACATCGCAGTACCTGCTCCCTGCAAAAAACGCATCCGAGGCGATCCATGCCCACCGAAGCCCTAAGCAGAGGTGATTAGTGTCTACACGCTTAGCAGCTTGGGCCGGTACGCGCACGTACTCTTCGATTATAACCGGAGTGAAGTCTGCAAGGTCTTGTTTTGCATGCTCGTTTAGTCCTGCCGTGTCAAGGTTGGGCTCGCGTAGTTGATCCCACGATCGCGCAGAGAAATCCCACCTGGCCGCCAGGCGTCCGATGTCGCCATCGTATCTAGCGCTTAGAAACTGCACGAGGCGCTCTCGCGTTTCAAGCGGATGTGGACAGTTGAGTACCATTTCTCCCAGGTTATAATCGCCAAACGCCCAATTGGGCTCGTTCGTTAGAAAGTAGCCAATTAAATAGGGGTCATCCACTGTTTCCTGTAGGCTTTCTGCACATTTTGCGGCAGAGGAAGCTTACTCCGAACTGAACACATCTGGTAAATCGCGGAAGATACGATGCTGGGTAGTGGGAAAGGAACCCATACCGGTGACATACGGCATGGAGAACCGTCGTCCCAGGTGGGGCTCCGACCAGTTGGCAATTGTGTTAAATCCCCAGTGACGTAACCGTGCCTCCGTCAACTCGTACCACGCGTCATGCCACCGGTTGCCAAATGCGCGAATAAGGTTTACTACAGAAAAACTTACAAAATCCCCCCGGCTTCCTGCAGTACTCCATGCATCTGCAAACTCTCCAGTACGAGGAGGCAGCCAGGCAAACAGCGTTTCCAGGTTCTCTACCGGCCCGTTGCAATGGGGCTCTATGCAGTCGAGACCAACACTGAAAAAGGGATGGCCGTCAGGATCCACCAGCCACCAGCGATCACCGTCGTGTTTTGTGCGAAAAAACCCGGAAGCTTCGAATTGTCGTGCAGTCCACCCCCCAAACCGACTGAAGGGACCAGCTAGGGGCATTGGCATTTCAGCATGCCACTGGCGCAAATTTGCGGTAACAGCCTCTATCCCCTTGGTCTTACCGGCCCACTCCTTGTTATTCCACTGGCCAAGTTCGTCTACTACATGGCTCGCAGGAATACCGTATTCAGGCTCATTACTTGAGATTCGCGGGTGACCGAATAGGACAGTCTGTGGCTGAGCAGACGCAGGGATTGTCACGCTAAAGCGCCATACCCTGGCGGGGTTCACAGGAGTTCCAGTACAAACGGTCTTCATAGTGCCCGGTTTTCGCGGTAGAAAGAGAGTGTCCAGCCTGAGCGCCGAAAGGGGTATCACTACCTGCACCAAGAATCCCGGAAATACGCCGATCGCGATGCTAGCGTGGGCGCCAGAAACCTCACCTTCACGTTCGTCAGCAGAGTCCCAGAAGCGAAGATTGAGCCAGAGTGAGTGGTCGGTGTTCTGAAGTACGGGCAATATGAGGTATCGTCCATTCGTCCATTCTGGTCCTCCAACATGCCCCGCATCACCCTCGAAAACCAGAACTCCGCCAGCTGGTTCGGCCTCCACTCGCCAAGCTTGGTGATTGCTATCGGGTAAGGAGGCAGTGTGAACAGTAATGGCGCCTCGCGATACAGGTTGAACTTCTATTATCTCATCTCGTTGCATTATTGCGTCTTCCTCGCGCCCTGGAGCAGTATGTTATCCGTATGCTACCCATCAATAAAACTAATTTCGCGGCACTTCACACATGATATTTACCGTAAGGTTATGGAATACCTGCGTAGTAAGACAGAGAACTTGCCCCGGGCAGTTCACTTTTAGTGATCCTGGTGTGTCCATCTTACTATGATAAACTGATAAACCAGTAGTTGACCATTTTCCAGCAATGGGTGACTAATCACCAACGCATAGTGCAGTTGAAACACGTGTCATCCACCGAGAGGATGTGGTGCTCCACATGGATAGGCAACCCTCGGCTGCTGCCCGAATAGGGCGTGCTCCGCATGCCCCAGGTTCACCACAGACCGCTCTGCGAAGCGCATTGTTGCGAAAATTGGTACCGTTTGGTACACTCTAACCTATCATGTCTGAAATCTTTGTTAAAAATCTCAATGCACTGCAGGTCAGCGAAGTCGAGGACCTATCACCAGCACATAAGGCAGGCGTAAAACCCGGTGACATCCTTCGTTTTATTAACGGACACTCCATCCTCGATATACTCGACTATCGATTTCACTCGACCGAGTCTCGCCTTTCTCTCCAGATCGAGCGGGCCGGTTCGCAAATCAATATTCGGGTACGCAGAAAATTAGACGAGGATTTGGGCCTTCAGTTTGTCTCCGACCTTGGCGACAAGATTCACACGTGCAAAAACAAGTGTGTCTTCTGCTTTATTCATCAGCAGCCTAAGAAGATGCGAAAATCGCTGTACCTTATGGATGATGATTTTAGGCTCTCGTTTATGCATGGAAACTATGTCACGCTCACTAACCTGACTGAGGTTGAATGGCAGCGAATTTTAGACCAGAGACTGTCGCCGCTGTACGTATCCGTGCATGCAACAGACCCTGCGCTTCGGTCGGTGCTGTTGGGCCGCAAAGGGGAAACTCCTGTAATACCTCAGCTAGAGGAGCTTGCGAGCAATCGTATCTCCGTCCACGCTCAGGTAGTACTGTGCCCAGGCATTAATGATGGTGAAGCTCTTGATAAAACGCTTGACGACCTTGCAAAGCTGCATCCAACAATAACGGGAAAGCGGGCAGGCGTTGAGTCTGTGGCAATCGTTCCCGTTGGCATGACCAGGTACCGTGAACGGCTGGCCTCATTGGTGCACGTTGAACGAGATACTGCAAGGGCGATAATTCGGCAGGTTGAGACACACGCGCGAAAGTTCCGAGCGTCGTTAGGCACGCGATTCGTCTGGCTGGGAGATGAATGGTACCACCTTGCTGAAACGGCGTACCCGGGCAGAAAGCACTACGAGGAGTTCCCGCAGTTGGAGGACGGAATTGGTACGATGCGACTTTTTCTTGACGATCTCGCTGCAGTTTCGCGCCGATTGCCCAAAAGTGTGCCCGTACCGGTAAAGGCGACACTTGTGACGGCAACACTCCCCGCACCGGTTGTGAGGCAGATGGCCGAGAGGTATAGCAGCGTAGAGGGTGTTTCTGCCAACGTATGCGTTGTGGAGAATAACTTTTTCGGCGGAGATATCCACATTGCTGGCCTGCTTACCTGGCAGGATATTCACAATCAATTAACTAAATATCCATCACTTCACGAAACAGTCTATGTACCGGATATCTGTCTTAAGGACCACGAAATCTTCCTGGATGATGTCACCGTACAGGAAGCTAGGCAGCAGAGTGGCCTGGACTTGCGCGTTACGGGCAATAGGCCCAGAGACCTCGCAGCGGATCTGGGACTGGTTCGGAGAGCACGATCCCAGGGATTTAGACCTGCGCAGGTAATGGAAGAATCGGTCGCACGCTAAGTTCCTTTCCAAGTAATTTTGAACACTGAGGCTTCAATGGTATCAGAATCAACGTCTCGCAAGCGCACCAAAGCTGGTCAGCCACTCATGTTTCACAGGGAACTCAGCTGGCTGGATTTTAACGCACGCGTCCTTGATGAGGCCGTTAGCCACCATAACCCCCTACTTGAACGCCTGAAGTTCCTCGCAATCTTTGGGAACAACCTGGATGAGTTTTTCATGATTCACATGCCGGGTATGCGTGAACGCCCCGATGAAGTTACTGGCAAAACACCCGGTGAGCGCGAAATGCTCGCAAATCTGCGAGCAATTCGGGCGCGGTTGGAACCAATGCTTGAGCGTCTCTACAAATGTTATCACGAGCTAAAGAGTGAACTGAGCACGCATGGCATCCAGATCCTGGATCGTAAATCTGTTACACCCGAGGAGCGCGAAGCACTGGATGCGTTCTTTGAGAACGAAGTTTTCCCGGTTCTTACACCTCTCGCAGTGGATCCTGGGCATCCTTTTCCCTACATTTCAAACCTCAGCTTAAGCCTCGCCGTTATCCTGCGTGACCCTAAAACAGGTCTGGAGCATTTCGCCCGAGTTAAGGTTCCAGACCCTCCCACGCTGCCTCGCATTGTGCGCGTAGGCGGTGACAAACACCGGTACGTCTGGATGGAGGAGATCATTGCCTCCAATATTGGACGGCTCTTTTCTGGAATGGAGGTTCTGGCATGCTATCCGTTCAGGGTAACACGAAATGCCGACCTTGAACTCCAGGAGAACAGCGCGATGGACCTGCTGGAGTTTATTGCCGAAGAGCTACCGAAACGCAGGTTTGGCGAACTTGAGCGTTTGGAAATTGATAGGTCAATGCCCAGAGAAGTGCGAGATACCATTCTGCGCGAGCTAAATGCCCGACCAGAAGAGGTGTATACTGTTGATGGGCCGCTAGACCTTGGCGACATCATGCTCCTCTCTTCCATCGACATACCAGAGTTGAAGGATCCTCCTTTTACTCCAGGAGTTCCACTTATTTTGCGCGGCTCTCCAGACATTTTCACTGCCGTGCGCCAGGGTGATATTTTACTGCATCACCCGTACCAGGCGTTCGACTGCGTCACAGATTTCCTGCGCGCCGCTGCAGATGATCCACAAACCTTGGCCATAAAGCATACGCTGTATCGAACGAGTGGTGACTCGCCGATTCTGGAAGCGCTCATTGATGCCGCTGACAATGGTAAACAGGTCGCTTGCCTGGTCGAGTTGAAGGCGCGGTTTGATGAGGCGAATAACATAAACTGGGCGCGCATGCTAGAAAAGGCAGGTGTCCATGTGGTCTATGGTCTGCTTGGCCTCAAAACCCACTGCAAAACAACACTAGTTGTGCGTCGCGAGGAAGATGGCCTTCGACGATACCTTCATGTAGGTACGGGAAACTACAACCCACGCACCGCCACCACCTATACTGACGTAGGTCTGCTCACGTGCGATCCAGATTTTGGCAGGGACGCCAGCGACGTTTTTAACTACCTTACAGGTTACTCCCGGCAGGACACGCACCGCCGCTTCCTGGTGGCACCGCTCACGCTCCGTAAAACGCTTCAGAGCCTGGTCGAGCAGGAGACGCGATTAAGCACACCAGAAAATCCGGGACACATTATCGCTAAAATGAACGCTCTAGTGGATGGACCTCTCATTCAATTGTTGTATAATGCCAGCCAGGCAGGGGTAAAGGTAGACCTGATTATTCGCGGCATGTGCTGCCTCCGCCCGGGTGTACCAGGTCTATCAGACAATATTCGGGTAGTAAGTATCGTTGGAAGGTTTCTGGAACACAGTCGGGTCTTTTACTTCAAAAATGGTGGCGACAACGAAATGCTCATTGGCAGTGCAGACTGGATGCCCCGCAACCTGGACCGCAGAGTGGAGGTTGTGGTGCCTGTGAAAAGCGATGCCATACGATACACGCTGCTTGAGGTGCTTACTACACTGCTTAACGACAACTGCCAGGCATGGGACCTTCACCCAGATGGTTGCTATGTGCGACGCGTGCCCAAGGCCGGTGAGCAGCGCCGTAACGCCCAGGCGATGTTAATAGAGCAACTCACGGCCTAACTAGCGGCTAATCCAACGTAATGCAAGGCGGTACTGTTGCGTAACGCGCGATACCGCCTCACCGCAGCCACTGTACTATTTTAAGCCGCAACACTGGACTGAACAGTATTAGTTTGCAATACCAGTGTCCACGCCGTCGATACCATGAACAGTCAAGTTGATGTCAGGGCAGTTATCTTTTGAGGGATTAATCCTCGAGTTCTGAATGAATTTCACGTGCCCGTCTGCCATTGCGTAGTTGCGTGCTCCCTGCCAGCAATCCGGCCCTGGTGTTGATGGAAATACGAATGTGCTGCCCCAGAAACCCACTGGACCGGCTGGTCCATGCTCATGATTGGTATACCATTCCGTGATTAAAACCTTCTGTGAAGGATATGCCACTGCTGCATCGCTCTGAGCGACCGTTGGGTAGGCTGATGGCGCGGTGACAAGATCGCCAAAATGCATGGCATCTATCTGTGCAGCGGTGTGAAAGAAAGTTGCAGAGTAGTCGTACGACGTCGAGTCAAAGCTACTACCCGACAGTGTATCCGACGGGCAGATAAGCACAGACGGGTCGCCCTGTTGGGCATTGTAGCTAGCACCTGCCTGCCGTTGCCCTATGCCAAGGTAAGGCATGATGGGCCACCGCCAATGTCGTCCTGCATACAGATAAGGATCGCCTGTGCAAGGATACATGCTGTCATAATCCTGCAGATAGAGTTGAAATGCCAGCGCAATCTGTTTTTCGTTGGACGCACAAACTGCTTTACGAGCCTGTTCACGCGCCTGGGCAAACACTGGGAAAAGAATAGCCGCAAGTATGGCTATAATCGCTATCACTACGAGCAGTTCTATCAAAGTGAAGCCGTGACCGCCCGGCTTTTGGGTACTATGTGTCATATGTCCTGTTACAATCTGTGAATTTGCAAACTAAGATGCCTCTCGGCATCGCATCATTGATGATACCGCACTGTTTGTGAATTTAAGAAATATTTATTAACCAATTTGCATTTCCTCGAGGCACTATTGAAACCAACTGCTCTATATACACTGGCTGCAGCTCTTCTGCTCACGATAACTGGAAGCACTGCATGTTCCGCCCAGGATAATACCACTACGAGTACTGCACCTGTAGAGATTTCTGCGGAGACCTCCCACCAGTGGCAGGGCTGGGGGTGTGCACTTTACTGGTGGGCTAATGTTTTTGGGCATGATCGCACAATGTGCAGGCTCTGTTTCGGTCACTCCTCCACAAACTTTCGCAACGAACTTCTACCAGACCTGGAATTCAATATTGTACGCTATAACCTTGGTGGAAGCGGTCCCGGCATGGTAGCCTCCCCGCCAATGCCAGCTTTTAAAGCAATCAACGGCTTTTGGATTAACCCACATAGCAGCAATCCACAATCGTCTTCGTTCAACTGGCAGGCAGATGCGGCGCAGGTTGCCGCATTAAAGACCGCTATGGCCTTGGGCGCCGACCATTTTGAAATAGCCTCCAATAGTCCTATGTGGTGGATGTGCACCAACGGTAGCAGTACTGGCAGCAACTCTGGGGGCGACAATCTGCTGCCGCGATACTACAAGGCATTTGCGTACAGTCTCGCGTTGGCAGCAAAGCAGGCACGATCTGTATGGCGTGTTCCCGTTGGAGCGGTTGAACCGTTCAATGAGCCTTCCGCCTGGTGGTGGAAATTTCCGGGTCGGCAGGAGGGTTGCCATTTCGATCCCGCAACGCAGGCCAAGATCCTACCGATCCTGCGCACCGAATTGGACAACATGGGCCTGCGTGACGTGAAGATCGCCGCATCCGACGAGAACAGCGCGCCAGAGGCTGTGGCAACATGGAATTCATTCTCACCCCAGGTTCGCGCGCTCATCGGCAGGGTTAACACCCATGGATACAGCGGATTGTCTCCCTATCGCGGTCCGGCCATGGCGCAGCTACGCAAAGCCGTGGGTAAGCTGCCCCTCTGGATGTCGGAGGATGGAGACGGAGACGCCTCTGGGATGACCATGGCACAAACCATCGCAGTGAATATTAATGAGCTTGGGGCGGATGGATGGTGCTACTGGCAGCCGTACGATAGTGGTGGTTGGGGCCTAATTCAGTCGAACCCCGGCGACAAATGGGTTGGCTCTCCCAATAACAAATATTTTGTCATGGCCCAGTTCAGCCGGCACATTCATGAACACATGCAGATACTGACAACTAGCGACGTTAACACTGTAGCGGCATACAGTTCGCAAAATCATCGACTTGTCATAGTGGTCGTCAACCCGGGCAGTGCTCGTACTATTCCTATGCGCCTTAAGGGGTTTAAGAACTCAATTGGAACCGCCAGCACGTGGACAACAACTGCCACCGGGAGCGAAAAATATCGGCGCAGTAGGATTGCAGGTCTCTATTTGCCAGCCTTTAATTTAGAAGTACCCTCGAATAGTGTGGTGACGGTGCAGCTAAATAATGTCTTCAGCACTGCTGCAAACAGGTAGCCGATCAGGCCCCGGAGACACTTGTCGAACGGGCCTGAAAATGGTGCGTTACGTTGGGCACCATGTATAAAGCTAACGTAAGCACCAACCCTGCCACAAGGATGTACTGGAGCCGTACTCCGCGCCAGCCAAAAAGCAGGCGTGCGACAATGTAGAGGGCATACAGAAACAACAGCGTGAATGCAATGAAGTTGTGGGGATCGAAAATCCATTGCATCGGGGTTAACCCCGGTCGGTCCTTGGCCATGTACACTATGCCGAGGCCGATACCTACTGCGAGTAGTGGTAATCCAAAGGCAGTAGCCTGATACGCCACCGTGTCAAGCGTAGCCAGTGGAGGTAGTCGCCGTAAGAAGGGACGAACGCTGCGAGATTTCAGCAGGCGATGTTGAAGCAGGTAACAGCAAGCGCAGCCAAATGCAAGTGCAAAAAGAGCGAAGCTTGTGAGGATGCAGAGCACGTGAACGCTTATCGCCTGGCTTTTTAGCAGGCTCGTCTCATCTGGGTTTCGATCTGAATGCATCAGCCCCCAGAAAAGAATGAGACATGCTACTGGCATAGCCACGGCATTCACCGCCGTGATGTGGTATTTCAAATCCGCCGCAGCAAGAGCGAGCGCCAGTATCCACGCGAGCACGGAGAGTGTCCCATACTCCGCAGCAAACGGCGACAGGTGAGTACTTACGCACCAGGCGCCAGTTGCCGCCACCTGAACACCAATACCCATGAGGAGCAGGGGGCGCGCCAACCCTGCAAGGCGAAGCCTATTGTCCGCTATGGGCGCATTCTTGGCGTCCAAAACCAACCCTGCCCCATAGCCCGCAGCAGAGGCAGCATACAGCAATAGTGCCAATATATTTAATGGAATGAATGGCCCCATCATCAGGCAGTCTCTCGTACTGGTGCACCGTCAGGCGCCTCAACACTCTCCGTTACTACCTCGGCCCCTGAGCCACTGCCATCCAAACCGAACAGGTGAAGGGTGGCAGCTGCTAGGCTAATTGGCACCGTACCCTCGCCGGCGGCGTCCCGCTTCAATTTCTGAATTGGCTGTCTGGCCACCTGGTCCATCATCGACTGCACCATGGTCTCAATGGTCTGCCTATCCTTTGCACTTAGGTGCGCAAGTCGGGGACCAAAGATGCGCATGTAGTCTTCTTTAATTTCATCAAGGTGGTTCTTGAGCTGCGCTATCGTTGGGGTTGCCTGCCTTGCACGGTACCAGCCAAGAAAGGCGAGCGTCTCTTCTTCGGCAATCAGCCTTGCGGACTCTGCCTCGCCTGCTCTACGAGTTGCATCCTCATGCACACAATGTTGAAGATCGTCCACGTTGTAAAGAAAGACGTTTTCGAGCGTGTTCACATTTGGATCCACGTCTCGGGGAATCGCGATATCAATAATAAAGAGAGGCTTGCCGCGACGCCTGCGCATGATAGGCTGCAGGTTACTACGGTGAATGATCGCGTGGGGAGCAGCTGTAGAGGCAATTACGATGTCTGCATCTGCAAGGCCTGAGTTGAAAGCATCGTCAAAAGCCATTGCGCTGCCGCCAAGTTGAATGGCAAGGTCCACTGCCCGCTGATACGTGCGATTGGCAACCACTACCCACTTTACACCCTTTTCGACCAGATGCCGCGCAGTCACTTCGCTCATCTTGCCAGCACCTAGAATAAGGATTTTGGCCTTAGAGAAGTCATCAAATATGCGCCCTGCCATCTCAACAGCTGCATGCCCCACGCTGTACCTACCGCGGCCAAGGCCGGTTTCTGTTTGGACGCGCTTACCAGTGTGCAGCGCCTGTTCAAAAAGCCGTGTAAGCGTATAGCCGGCATGCCCCCGGTCTTGCGCAAGTCGAAGGGCGTTTCTAACCTGTCCTAATATCTGTGCTTCGCCCAGCACTAACGAATCCAAGCTAGCAGCAACACGCATTAGGTGGGCAGCCGCTTCCTGATCTACACGCCACTGCAAGTGCTGGTCAAAGTCCCGCTCTGGCACGTGATGGAACTGACTAAGAAATCGAACGAGCGTACGTCGCAACGCCTCTTCCGACATCTCGGCACAAGCATAGAGTTCTACTCTATTGCAGGTGGATACGATCACCACCTCATTGACTCCAAAACCATGGAGCGTATGATACGCATTGGTAATAGCGCTGTCTGGGCAGCTAAAACGCTCGCGCAATTGAATAGGTGTGGTGTGATGGCTGAGACCGATTTGCGCTAGTATCACTGGTGGTGGTTTCCCTTGCCATGATGCGCACGCAGGGAGTGAATCGCGGAAGATACTGTTTGGCGCGCAGTGTGCAGGGCCTCCGCTTCGTTACCAGATCTGATAAGGTGAAGCAGATCCTCTTCACGTTCGTTCAAAGCCGCGAATGCAGCCTCCCTCTCATGATGCGCTGCGGCCTCAGCCAGTATCTCAAGCCGTAGCATTCGCAACATCGCGACGTAGGGTTCGTATTCCGGCCCGTACGACGCTTCCAGCGCTTTTGCAATCTGCGTGGTAAGCCGAGGATGGCTGCCGTCGGTGGCCACAGATAGAGTTAAAGCGCCGCGCCTAACGACTGCAGGAACAGCAAAATCGCCCTTGGAAGCATCGTCAGCCCTATTTACGAGGATGGCACTATTTCGGCACAGCTCCCCGATCGCGTCATTCACTTCCGTGCTGTTGGTTGCTGCGATAACTATGCGCATACCGTCGAGGTGGGAGGGAATAAAGGGTTCTTTCAATAACACGATTCTGCCGCTCTTGCCCAGCTCGTCGAGTTTACCGTCAACAATCGGGGCTACAACTGTCACGTTCGCATCGCAGTTCAATAGGCTCTCAGCGCGACGCAAACCAACGCTGCCTCCCCCCACAACGAGGCAGTTCCAGCCGCTAATATTGAGATTAACCGGATACGCAAGTGCCATATTATTCCAAGTGACTAAATCTTATTTGCCGGTGGTACCACATCCGACGCCAGCATCCTGCCAGACGTATGATATGACAAGACGGCCAATTCCTGCATGAAGGAAACGTTTCTAACCACTACATCCTCCGGTACCTTTAGCGTCGCTGGTGCGAAGTTGAGGATCGCCTTGACTCCCGATTGCACCAGTTCATCGGCTACGCGCTGCACGCCTACAGCCGGCACTGCCAAAATGGCAATCCTCGCATTAAGCTGCTGGTTCAACTCTTTTACGTTCCGAAAGTCCTGAATCGTCAGATTGTGGATGACAGATCCTACTTTGGCAGGATTGTTGTCAAAAACTGCAACAAGTTCCATCTGATTTTCCTGGAAGCCTGGGTAGCCCACCAACGCTGAACCGAGGTTTCCAGCACCCACCAATATTACTGGCTGACGCCGGTCGATCTTTAGAATTCTAGTAATACGATCCTGCAGGTCGAGAACAGTATAACCCACCCCCGGCTTGCCAAATTCACCAAAGTAAGAGAGGTCCTTACGGAATTGTGCGGCATTAATACCTGTCTGGCGTTCCATTTCTGCTGATGACACCGTCTCTACCTTGGCCCGATCCAGATCCATTAGAACGCGTAAATAGGTAGCAAGGCGCCCTAAAGTAGGGACCGGCACTCTAGATTGATTAAACTGGGTCACCAAATACCTACCTTAGGCCTATACCAAACATCAGTATTATCGGTAGCCTCACTCTGGAATTATACCAGAACGCGCCAACCCCACATGCCCAAATCGTCGCGCAATGTCCTGCTAGATACGGATTGTGCAGCGAAATAGTGATAGCAAATGTCGTTCATGATAACGATGAGTATGTCACCTAACGGGCTGGCATGGTTGCCTAATCGCAGGAATTTCGCAATCGGCACGCCCAAAATAAGAGCCACGGAACTGCGTTTTTTGGCCATTCGTCCAATGATTAATCTGCAGGCGATTACAACTCTCGAAATGATTGCCGTAGAGTCGAAATTTCTGTAGCTACGCGGAATTTCAGGCATTTGTGCAGCATCAATGGCACAATGTTACCCGTTTTGAGGTATAGGTATATTCGTGCCATGTACTTTGTGAAAAATACTGCGAAGTATTATAAGCACCGGAACAGGAAGCAGCATTAGCATAATGGCTCAAGAGGCAGTCACAACCGCCCCAACATCGGACAGCGCATACTTTAACGGTAGCAAAGAGCAGTACGTACAGGCAATGTTCGCAGAAATAGCGCCGCGCTATGATCTGCTTAATGATTTGTTGAGCCTCCGAATGCATAGGAGGTGGCGTCGGTTGGCAGTTCGACTCGCCCAGGTAGAACCAGGGCAGACCTGCCTCGATGTGTGCACTGGAACCGGAGCCTTCGCGCTAGATTTAGCACGAGCAGTTGGGATCAGTGGTAAAGTAGCCGGTTCGGACTTTTGTGCCCCTATGATAAGGGCCGGATACGGTACACTACAACGACAATCCCACGCTCCTATACGCATGATGGTAGGCAACACTGAAGCTTTGCCATTTACCTCTGGCGTATTCGACGTTGTTACGGTCGGTTTTGGGATTAGAAACGTCGCTTCTATCGCCTCTGCGCTCGAAGAAATGTCCCGCGTGGTAAAACCAGGTGGCAAAGTCGTCGTGCTCGAGTTTACTCGACCCGAGGGTGTCTCTCCGGTAGTTACATGGTACCTTTTCAAATTCTTGCCATGGCTAGGCGGTCTACTTAGCCGTCGCGATGCGTACACCTATCTGCCGCAGTCGATGAAATCCTTCATTGATAGGCATGAACTGTCACGGATGATGGAACAGGCAGGAATTGAAAAGGTTACAATACGGAAGCTCAACTTCGGAACAGTATGTATCCACATTGGTACCCGGGCTACCTCCCAGGCGGAGGCGATGCAGCTATGAGCGCTCCACTACATGTAATCAATTTCTCCACGACGGCGTCTGCAGCCTCGTTACTAGATTTTGTTCGTCCGGATATGGATGCCGTTGAGGCACGCATGAATGCCGAGGTTGGTTCCGACGTGCGCGCGATTTCCGATCTCACCTGTTCTCTTCTGCAGGCGGGCGGAAAGCGTCTTCGACCGGCCATGGTGGCGCTTGCGGCAAGGAGTTGGCAGGCCAATGCCAGCCGCGAACGCATTGCAATGGTGGGTGCAGCTGTTGAATTTGTGCACATGGCTACCCTGGTACATGACGATGTTGTCGACCGGACATCCATGAGACGCGGACGACCCACCGCAAATGCCATCTTTGGAAACGGCACGGCGGTGCTAAGCGGAGACTATCTGCTCGCTCGCGCGATGAGACTTCTTGCCATCGACGGTGACCTTCGGATCATCCGTTCTGTATCCGAAATCACAATTGCAATGAGTGAAGGCGAGGTAATGGAGATCGCTGCAACCGGTGTTCCAGATCTTCCACTAGCGGTCTATTTCGAAATTCTGCGCAAGAAGACTGCCGTCTTTGTTGAAGGGTGTTGTCGTGCAGGCTCGATACTTGCCGGTGCAAATGACGAGGTATCCGATGCGCTTGCACAATATGGTTTCGGACTGGGTATGGCATTTCAAATTGCAGATGATCTCTTGGACTACAATGGGGAGCCGTCGCTTACGGGCAAACCTGTAGGGAGCGATCTCAAGGACGGTAGGGCCACAATGCCATGGCTTATTGCCATGCAGGAAGCAACTGCAGCCGAGCGCAAGTGCCTGTTGGCAGCATTTGGCAACAGCACATTAGACGACGACGGCGTTCAGGATGTAGTTGATACGCTGGCGTCCCACGACGCCTTTAACCGAACCCGAGAAACCGCACGGGAGTACGTTGAGAAAGCTCACGCTGCTCTTTCCATGCTTCCATATACGCCTGCGCGAGAGTGCCTCGAAGCTTTAACGGATTACGTTGTTCAGCGAAGTGGTTAAATCGTGCACCGTATCTTCCAACGCATTAAAAGCTAACCTGTTCCTTCCTGCCACTTTCACGATGATTGTTTAAGTAACCGCCAAGTTGCCGGCCTCTTCCCAAACAATAACCTATAACAGGAATACTGTACCAGCCTGTTGAATCTGCTTGGTATGAAGATGCATGCACGCGCCAACATCACTCCTGCGATCCTTGTGATGCTTTTAACAATAGGGCCGCTATCGATACGCGCATTTTCCCAGGTACCATTCTCAGGACCAATTCCCCTACGCGACCCTGCACCCTTTAACCTCTTATTTCTTCAGTTTCAACCGCAGGGCGCAGATGTGTTGCACTCTGGCCAATCGAGCTATCGACTTCAGCTGGACCTTATTAACAACCTGTTGATTCCGGCTCCAACCGGCGCAAGCGTCGTTATTGACAATGAGTACCAACGCTTCACCCTAACATGGCATCGAGGACTGGGTCACCAAACTGAACTGCAGATTCAAACTGGACTACTGTGGCGCAATGGGGGCATACTCGATGGTATTATCACCTTCTACCACCACCTTACCGGCCTGCCAGCCGATGCAATAGACGACCCGCTTGGCAGGGATCATTGGCCGCAGTATCGTTCCAAACTGCAGGTAGTGGACCCTGCGGGACGGGTTATTGTGAATCAGGGAAATGGTTTTGGCTTACAGGAAACCATGGTCACGCTGAAGCACTCGCTCATCCGTTCATCTAATCGAAGCGCGATGGCATTACGATTAGCGGTTAAGCTTCCCACGGGCAACCCCCGTCTACTGCTTGGCAGCGGCAACGTGGACGAGGGATTATCTATCGATGCACGATATGCTGAAGGTAGGGACATTACGCTTTTCGCCAATATTGGTGGTGCACTACTGGGCCATGCTTCGAACCTTCCCGGCGCCGCGTCGCACGTTCAGCAAGGAATGGTTGCCATAGAGTATCACCCAAACAGCCGCGATCGCTATGTGTTACAGGTTGACGCCGCCAGCACAGTACTGCGCACCGGCAATAATCTTGCAGACCAGGCGAATGTTACCGCAACATTTGGCTTCACACATGTACTTAACGAGCATTTAGCGCTATACGCCTCGTATTCAGAAAATGGCGACATCCACAATTACACGCTTCCGGGCTTCAGCAACATTGGGCCGGATATCTCATTCTCGTTTGGGGCTGAGTGGCATCCGGAATGAATCAGTTCAATGTAAAGCATGCCATTACGCGTAATGTAAGACCATTCTCAATATTTGAAAGGTGCTGATTAATGCTAAACCCAGATGAGCTCATCGTATCTCTTACTCGGCTGTATGGCCCACCCGGTGAGGAGCAGGAAGTTACCCGGTGGTTGACATCTAATCTAGCCGCAATGAATATTAGCCACAGAGTGGATGCCAAGGGAAACGTTGTTGCAATTCTTGGAGGCGACACCGGGGAAGTACCCATTGCGGTAATGGCGCACATGGACGAAATCGCGCTTATAGTAACCCACGTCGAAAAAGATGGGCTGCTACGAGTGGCTTCGTTAGGAGGTGTTTACCCGTGGAAATGGGGCGAGGGCGCAGTAGAAGTACTCGCGCCCACGGGTGTGATTCCCGGGGTACTGTCGTTCGGCTCTATTCATACAGACCACCCCAGTAGCGTCGCCCAACAAGCCCGTGAGAAACCTCTAACCTGGAACCAGGCTTCGATATTTACGGGTAAGTCATCGCAGCAACTGGCGGCTGTAGGTGTAAAGCCTGGTACGCGCGCCGTGCTAGGGCGTTCACGAAGGACGGTAACCCAGATGGACGACTTCATTGGCTCACCGTTTCTTGACGACCGTGCCGACCTGGCGGTATGGCTAATGGCACTTGAGCGTCTGTCGCTTAGCCCAGTGCCTCCTAAAGTACCTCTTGCTTTTATCGCAACCGTATCAGAAGAAGTTGGCGGTGAGGGTGCAAGATACTGGTTGCAGCGAAACCCAGTCGACATCTGCGTGGCACTCGAAATTGGCCCCACCACGCCAGATGCCGTCTTTGAGATCGATAAGGAACCCACCATCTGGGTGCGAGACGGCTACGCAGCAATTGACGCGCGGGATTCAGCAATATTAGAGCAATGTGCTCGTGAACTTAACCAACAGCCTCACTGGCAGTACCTTTCGCGCGGCGGCAGTGACGCTTCCTGCAGCGCGGCCATTGGGCTCTGTGCACGGTCGGTGACGCTCGGGCTCGCAGTGGATAACTCGCACGGTTATGAGATTATGCACAGGGAAGCTCCGGAACAGCTTTGCCGCTTACTGCTTGCATACCTTTCCGCCGCGCAGTAATTGCAATACTTTGGCCGGTTACATACGATGAGTGCAAAGAAATAGAGGAGATGGTGCAACAGAGATGAATGCCGAGATTTATGACGCACTTCAATGGCGGCGAAATCGCATCGCCAATGTAAGCGGTCAATTTACCTGGCCAACTAACGGGTTTGATGAACAGCCTAAGCGCGATGGATGGCAGCATGAGTTTCGTACCGCATTTCTCCGTTT
>JAJYCW010000036.1:852-32106 GCA_021777995.1 bacterium | reverse complement strand
TGGCACAATCATTCATGCAACGCCGAACCGTAGCCGCGTTTTGAAGGGGAAATGCATCGTCTGAAACTGCTACAGCACCAGCAGCTTTTAACTCAGCCACCTCGGTGAGGCAGTCACCCTCCATGCCTCTTGTTGCCGCTGCTATGGGATGAACTCGCGCGAAGCCTGCCTTTTCGGATTGCTGTACAATATAACTTACGACGGCTGCGGTATCAATTGCCGGGTTCGTATTCGGCATACAACAAACTCGTGTAAACCCACCGGCTGCGGCGGCCCTACTTCCAGACAGAATGTCTTCTTTATACTCAAAGCCTGGTTCGCGAAGGTGAACGTGAATATCGATCAAGCCAGGAGTAACTAGCATGCCCGCCACAGAGAGCATTTCAGCATCGACTTTACAGCTTCCCGGTTGATATAACCCTGCCACTCTACCGTCCACGATAAGGATGTCCGCAAGTCGATCCTCGTTCTGTGAGGGATCTACTACACGGCCTCCTGTGACTAGTACCTTCAATCGCTGTCTCCTAGGCATCTACTACGGGAGGTATGTTTGCTCCCATAAGAGTATACAATGCAGCCATTCTTACGGCTATTCCGTTGGTTACCTGTTCCTCCATAGCGCTGTGAAGGCCATATTTACCGTCCGCGACCTCAGAGGAGATTTCGACTCCCCGATTCATCGGACCTGGGTGCAATACAAGGACATCAGGTTTGGCGCACGCAAGGGATTTGTGGTTGATTCCAAACAACCGGGAGTACTCACGAAGGCTTGGCAGCAAGCCCGCCTCCTGTCTCTCCGTTTGTAGCCGTAACACATTGACGACGTCTGCACCCTCCAACCCCTCCAGCAAGTTGGAATGAACAGTAACCGGTAGTTTCTCAGCATCGGCAGGCATGAGGGTAGGTGGACCAACGAGTCTCACGGACGCACCCATGGCAGTAAGCCCCCAGATGTTAGACCTGGCAACTCGGCTATGTGTGATATCACCAACAATAGAGACGACCAGGCCCGACAGGTCACCCTTTGCCTGACGTATTGTAAGCATATCGAGAAGACCCTGAGTTGGGTGTTCGTGTCTTCCGTCGCCGGCGTTAATTACAGGTATATGAAGGATGTTTGCCGCAAATTCTGCAGAACCTGACATCGGATGCCGGATTACGATGCAGTCTGCCCTTAACGATTGTAAGGTTTGGAGCGTGTCCTTCAAACTCTCACCTTTAGCGACGGAGGACTGGCCCACGGCGATATTAATAGCCTCTGCGCTCATAATCTTTGCGGCCATCTCGAAAGAGGTTCGTGTTCTGGTGGAGTTTTCGTAGAAGAGGGTAATAACGGCCTTACCACGCAGGGTAGGGACCTTTTTGACTGGTCGGTCTACAATTTCTCTAAATGCAAGTGCAGTGTCAAGGAGAGACTGCAGTTCAGCAGCGGACATGTTTTTTAGGCCAAGTAGGTGTCTCATATTTAGGTATCTAGTCCTGACGCCGGCTGAGGTAAACCTCGTCCTTACCGTCGTGTTCCACGAGATGAACATTCACTCGCTCTACACGAGACGTGGGCACGTTCTTACCAACGAAGTCCGCTCGAATTGGAAGCTCCCGGTGTCCACGATCCAGGAGCACCGCAAGGAAAATAGACGCGGGTCGGCCAATATCCAGGAGAGCAGTAATTGCCGCACGCACTGAACGCCCCGTGAAAAGCACATCGTCTACGAGAATGATGTGCTTACCCGTAACGTCGAAGTTGATACTACTCGGAAGGGGCATGCGCTTATCCGAGGGAGACGACTGATAATCATCGCGGTATAACCCGATATCCAGAAACCCGCTTGGTACCGTTGTGCCTTCAATCTTTTGAAGGTTACTGACAATCCGTTCCGCAAGTACAGCGCCGCGGGTAAGGATCCCAACCACAGCTAGGTCTGAGATTCCTCGATTCTGCTCCAGAATCTCGTGCGATATTCTAGTCAACGATCTTCTTATCTCGTCTGCGTCCATCACTACTACTAATTGATTATCATTAGACTGCATCGAACCATCCCTAAAACAAAAAGCCTCTCGCACCCAATTAATCGGTGCCAGAGGCGCTTAACAGGACGTGTGCTTATCGAAATAAGTTAGGTTAAATCGCATTGTGCGAGCAAAAGTAACTTTGACAGCACATCCACCCTTGCAGGTCTCTCTGGACTCGCTTAAAAGGCGAACGGTTGAATTTATACTAGCACATCATGGGGTATCTAGTCAACTGTATTTTGCACGAGCAAAAACCGTGATGCTTGGTACCTTGGCGGTTTTGCCGGCATTCGATGCTGCAGCCATATGAGCGGCATCGAATGCTTAACTCTGGTATTTACCAACCGCTTACCGAGTGGACTTACCCCGTGCGCTATTGACCAGCGTGGTGCGCCATCGTTACCTCTTCGCCCTCTTTCAACGAATCCGATGGATCCGTTATAACCGTGGTACCATCGGACACGCCACTGATAATCTGTATGGTTTTACCGAGATCTCTGCCAACTTTAACGGGCTCGAAATGGACAGTACTACGCGAAGTTACAGTGGCCACTCTGGTTCCATTTGCGTCAAATATCAACGCATTACCGGGAATCTGAAGGTAACCTCGTGATTTTGGTAACGTGAAATGAACTTCAGCATACATGCCTGCATGTAACGTGTCATTCGCATTTGGAAGGTGAACCTCTGTGAGAAGTGTGCGCGACGCAGGATCTAGCGCTCCGGCTGTCGAAAAAACCGTGCCGTGAAAGGATTGACCGGGCAGTTCCGCTACGGTAACCGTAATCGGCGCACCAACACGTATCAAATTGATATAAGCTTGGGGAACGAAAACCTGAAGCCGCAAATCGTTGGTTCTAGAAATGTCGAAAAGGGTATTCGCACCCCCACTATTACCATTGGCTATTAGGGCACCAGTATCAACGAAGCGCTGGGTAATGACACCACTAAAGGGAGCAGTTACCTGTTCAAATTGTTTGAGATCGTTGTACCGACTTGCGTTAGAGATGTTTGCGGCAAGCAGATCTTTGTTAGCATTTACTCCCTGTTGAGCGGCTGCCACAGCAGAACTGGCAGCTCGTACTCCTTCCAAGGCTGAGTTCACCTGAATTTGAGCAGCGATTACATTTTGGTGAGAAGCGGCTAGATTGGCCTCTGCCGTTTGAACTCCCTGATTAGCGAGTTGAACCTGTTCGCGCATTGCATTTAAGTTTGACGCGGCCGAAGCTTCTGCCGCCTGAGCTGAAACCGCTGCCGCCTTTGCAGTTTCAAGTTGGGTGTCATACTGATCTGCCTGTTGTTGTGATACGTAACCTACTTTCGCAAGTTTGTCATATCTTGCCGCAGTGACTGAAGCCAGCCGGCTATTTGCCTCAGCCTGTGACACGCCCGCCTGCTGCTCTTTTAGGGCGAGTTTTGCTGTTTCAAGGTTAGCTTGGGCTACAGAGAGCGCCGATTTCGCCTGCAACACCTGTGACTTAGAGGCTTCATACTGAGCCGCGGCCTGTTTTACAGCTGCCTGTTGGTGAACAACTCCCGCAGTCGCCTGCTCCTCTTGAGCGCGCAACTGCTGTACCCCAGCCGTCGATTGTGAAACGACAGCTTTTGATTGGTCTGCCTGCGCGGCAGCCTGCAAGGCCTGAGCGTCAAGATCGGGGGCAGAAACCACGGCTAACAGCTGCCCAGCCCGCACATGCGCCCCAATATCAACCAATCTTTTCACGAGATAGCCGCCGGCCCTGGCCTGAATAGGAACTTCCTGGATCGGTAGGAGGTTGCCCGGCAGGTTCAGGTCACCTGCAGTTCCAGCCTCGACTTTGGCCACGGTTACCACAGGCACACTGTTGTCGGCGAGTTGAATCATCTCTACGAGTTTACGCTTCTGGTGCAGCCTTGGTAGCATTCCTGCGGTAAACAGGGCGCCAATCACCACTGCCAGTATTAGCGGACCACCCCAAAGTGGAAACCTGCTACGAGTTCGCGTGGTACCATTCAAGTTGGACGTCATCTAGATTCTGCTCCTGACGGCGTTTTAATTGGTTTGAGATTCACGTATTTCATCCTCTAAAAGCTCCTGCTCAACCGTCTCCGGCTGCCGCTTCCGCAACAAGCTGTAGATCACCGGTACAAAAAATAGCGTTGTAAATGTGGCGACGAGCAATCCACCAATTACCGCACGTCCCAAGGGAGCGTTCTGCTCGCCTCCGGCGCCTAACCCTAATGCCATGGGGACCATGCCAATGATCATTGCAAATGCCGTCATTATAACGGGCCGTAGCCGCGTGTGCCCCGCTGCAAGTGCAGCCTCACGTGCTTGATCACCAACAACTCGACGATCATTCGCGAATGTCACGACCAGAATGCTGTTTGCTGTGGAAACTCCAATGCACATAATTGCACCCATTAGCGATGGAACGCTAAAGGTTGTTTGTGAGAGGAACAACATCCACAGGACCCCACAAAGTGCGCCCGGCAAGGCGGAAACTATAATAAGCGGATCTATCCACGACTGAAAGTTTACGACCAACAGTAAATAGACAAGGAGGATTGCAAACGCAATGCCTTCGCCCAGGCCAAGAAACGATTGATTCATACTCTGAACCTGCCCTCGCACATTGATTCGGGTTCCACGAGGTAGGTGAGGTTTGAACTTTTGCAACATTGCACTTATTGCGCGCGAAACGGATCCAAGATCCCGTCCTTGAACGCTGCTGTAAACGTCAAACACAGGCTGAATGTTATAGTGACTGACGACTTGAGGCGTCGTCGTTTCTGCTACAGAAGCGACATTAGCAAGCTCTTGTGGGTTTGCTCCCCCAGAGATTGGCAAGTGCCGCAGCTCGTGCAGATTATCCACTTCATATTGTGGCGCCTGAACTGCCACTTGATAGTTCACACCGTTTTTGGGATCTAGCCAGTAGCTGGGCGCGGTTTGCCCGGTACCACTTAACGCGATAAGCATATTAGACGCAATATTCTGCTCGGTTAAGCCTAGCTGGTTTGCTCGCGTTCTGTTCACTTTCACTGCCAGCCCAGGAGAATCCCGTACCTGGCTTACATAGACGTCTACTGCTCCGGGAATACGGCGCATGGCAGCTGCAATTTGCTGTGCAACCGAATAGTCCATAGGGCTGCGTCCTACCACCTGAATATCGATGGGAGCAGGCACGCCAAAGTTTAGTATCTGGTTGACAATGTCGGCAGGTTGAAAGAAGAATGTATCCTGAGGAAATTTCTGGTGAAGTTTAGACCGAAGCAATTGCTGAATACGACCAGTTGGTTTGTGATTTCCCTTGAGGGATACGAGGATCTCCCCGTCCGAAGGACCGATAGTCGCGCTATCACCAAAGGCAAGATCGATTCCAGATGCAGGAAGGCCGATGTTATCAATTATGAGGCCGACGTGCTTAGGACCTGCAACTCTACGAATGGTGCTCTCAACTTCATTAAATACTTGTTCTGTCTGCTCTAGGCGCGTGCCGGCGGGCGCCCTAACATGCAGCCGGAACTGTCCAGCATCGACATTGGGGAAAAAGTTTTCGCCAACAAACGGGATAAGCACCAAAGACAGCAGAAAAAACGCACAGAACATTCCAATTGTCAACGCATAGTGCTGCAGCGCAGACTCCAACAACCCAGTATACACGGAGCGGAATCTGTTAAAGGCCTGTTTAAACTGTGGTGTATCCGCCGGAACAGGTTTCCGCCACCGCCTGTGCTGCCCTCTTCATAATCCATATTTGCGTGCATTTCTTTATGCAGCATCTTATAAATTAAGACCGGAACCAGCGTTCGTGAAAGCACATAAGAGGCAAGCATGGCAAACACAACTGCCATGGCCAATGGGGTGAACAGAAATCGCGCTGGACCGTGAAGGAAGACTACAGCAACGAACACGATGCAAATTGACAACGTAGAGACCAATGTTGGTGTTGCAATTTGCTCCGCACCATCGAGTATCGAGCGCTGTAATGTCTTGCCTTGGGCAATATTGGTGTGTATGTTCTCAATGGTAACAGTGGCATCGTCTACCAGTATGCCAACGGCAAGAGCAAGCCCTCCCAAAGTCATAACGTTCAACGACTGCCCCATGAAATTTAGAACAATGATTGAGGCAAGGATTGACAGCGGTATTGAAACTCCCACGATAAATGTGCTGCGCCAGCTACCCAAAAAGAGCAAGATCATTGCGGCTGTCAGGCATGCGGCAATAACTGCTTCCCGTATAACATCGTTAACAGCTGCGCGTACAAAGATAGACTGGTCAAAAAGCGGTTTAAGCTGCACGCTACGGGGTAAGGTTGCCCTAACTGCTGGCAGAGCCTTGAGCACGTTGCTCACAACCGACAGAGTTGAAGCGTCTCCGTTTTTAAGTATAGTAAGTAACGTTGACGGACGCCCATTCTGGCGCACAATATTCGTTTGTGGTGCTGCTCCACTATGTACGCTGGCCACGTCGCCTATGGTGATTACTGCGCCGTTCACTGTTTTAATGGGAATGTTATTGAACATCGATACTGCTTTAGGGCTACTGTTTAGCAGAACGTTGAGATCTCGCGGCCCCATCTTGATGTCACCGGTAGGAAGAATTAAGTTTTGGGCAGAAACTGCTGCACTCACATCGGCAGGGGTCAATCCGTAAGCTCGTAACGCATGAAGATCGAGGTCAACCACGATTTCCTTCGATTTTCCTCCATAGGGTAGGGGAATCGAAGCACCTCGAACAGTCGCAAGTTGCGTACGAATGAAATTAAGCCCTAGATCATACAGATCTGATTGAGATAGGGTTTTGCTGCCAACGCCTAATTGAAGGATAGGTACACTTGATGCGTCATACCGGATAATCAACGGGGGAGTGGTTCCGGGCGGAGTAATGCGAAGTATTGTCTGCGAGATGCCATTCAACTGCGCAATTGCTTCTCCTAGATTTGCGCCAGGTTGAAAGTAAAAACGTATGACTGCAACGCCAGGAAGCGACTCGGACTCTATGTGTTGGATGTTCCCTACCGTAGTGGTTGCTGCGCGCTCGGATATAGTGACAATGCGCTGAGACATATCGTTTGGGGTAATACCGTTGTATGACCATATTACGCTTACAACAGGAATGTTTATGGCCGGAAAGATGTCCGTAGGCATCGAAACGATAGAAACTAAACCAAGCACGATAATGAGCAGCGCCATCACCACAAACGTATAGGGGCGACGCAATGCAAGTCGTACGATCCACATAGTTAGACAGAATCCCTTTTGTCGAAATCAGTTAAACAATGGTAACAGTGCTACTCATCGCCTCTACGAGCAAGTAAACGTCAAATATTTTAGTGAATGCCAATTGTATCGTTTTCGCTAGAGCGAATATGTTTAATACGGTTGAAGCACGTTGTTTGCATGCATTTTTACACAAAGCCTAATGTAATTTCACAGAAATAACCGAGAGGAGATAGGCAGCGTGCCCAATTTTCTCGTTGAAACTGAGGGAGTCACCTAAATCGGCAATCTGATCAGACCAGCGGCCAGCCATGTCGAGCCAGCGTTACAAGTACCAAAGCCCGACAAGAACGGTAGACGAAAGAATGATAGGTCATCCGGCGGCGCTTTCAGCTAATGCCACCGGATGGCCGTTGAAGTCTAGAGTTCTGGAGTCACCCACTTTTCACTTGCACACGAAGTATCGACTGCTTCAAGCACAGCCTGGTTTCTAAAGCCGTCCTGAAAATCAGGTGTAAACTGGTTTCCATTGCTGACAGCCTTGAGGAAATCGTAAACCATGTTGATAAATGTATGTTCATATCCAATGATGTGTGCCACGGGCCAGTATGCTGACATGTATGGCATAAAACTCTCGGTGGATTGTATTCGGTGAAAGCCACGTAGCCCCTCGGGGTCATCCGTCAGGTAAATCTCAAACTCGTTCATGCGCTCCTGGTTGTAGACTATGGAGCCTTTTTCACCGTTGATTTCCCAAAAATTGTAATTCTTCCTGCCCGGCGCTAGCCTTGTTGCCTCAAAGGTGCCAGTAGCTCCATTTTGGAAACGTGCCAGGAAAGCGGTAACGTCGTCCACGCTAACGCTGCCAGTTTCACCTGATGCCGTAAAGCCTGCAAGTCCACCACCCGTATCGGCCAGCAGTGGACGCTCCTTTATGAAGGTTTCACTCATGCCCATTACGCGCGAAAATTCCGTACCCATCACAAACCTTGCCGTATCAATAAGGTGCGCATTAAGATCCCCATGAGATCCGCTTCCAGCAATGGTCTTGTCCAACCTCCATACCAGCGGTACGGCCTCATTTACGATCCAGTCCTGCAGGTAAACACCTCTGAAGTGCCGAATAGCTCCCAGCTTGCCCTCTTTCACCAGCTGGGACGCATACGCGATGCCCGGAACAAACCGGTAATTGTGACAGATCCCGTTCACCAGCCCAGATTGCTTCGCAATGGAATAGGACTCCCGCGCATCGGCAACACTAATGGCGAGAGGCTTTTCACAGAGAACGTGCTTTCCGGCTTTGAGTGCAGCTTGGGAAATAATTGCATGGGTGTTATTAGGAGTGCCAATATCGATGATGTCAATGTCGCTACGGTTGATTAAATCTTCCCAGTTAGTGGCGTATTCCTGCCAGCCAAAGAGGTTCTGGGCTGCCTTGACCTTCTGCTCATTTCGCCCGCAAATAACCTTTAACACAGGCTCTACATCTAAATCAAAGAACCGTCCAACCTGTCGATATGCGTTGCTGTGAGCCTTACCCATGAACTGATAACCAACCAAAGCGATGTTCAACTGCCTCTTCGCCATGCATTCACCTCCGGATTCAACGTGTAATCGTAAACCACCAATATTCATCTTTTATAATTCTTGTTGCACTCCAAAAATCCCTGCCTGCAGTATGAACATCCGATCACATATTGCGTATAATATCTTGTAATAATTTGACCAGGACACGCATGTTTAAAAATCCGCATTGTTCAGCCAGAGTTATGCAAGTGGTAACGCTTCTAGCCTTGGCCGTCTTCTGTTCGCTCGCGCCTGCCCCCGCAAGTGCGCTTGGTCGACCACAATTATTAGTTGTTAAGGGACCAGCATTTGCTGCCAGATCATTTGTTAGTAACGGTGGCGATGCACGTGATGACCTGCAGCTTATAAAGGCCCTCAGAGAGAAGATAAAAGGTTGGTGGCCTGTAAAGCCAGTGGCCGTGTGGCGTGGAAATCAACTGGTGAGTATTACTCGCGGTGACCCACACTGCATGGAAGTAGCACTTACGTTTGATGACGGCCCACACCCGCCGTTCACCCAAAAACTGCTGGCACTTCTACGATCCATGCACGTTCCTGCGACGTTTTTTGTCGTGGGATGGAAGGTGGATCAAGATCCAGATATACTGCGGTTGATGCTTAAGGATGGCGATGAAGTGGCTAATCACACCTATCACCATTTTGACCTCAAACTAGTGCCGCCGCCGCTAGTCTACAATGAGATTGACCTTAACAATGATGCGATTGAGCGCGCCTGCGGCGTTGCACCACGCTTCTTTCGGCCTTCTGGCGGTCAGTACGATCCCGCAGTGATAAATGCTGCGGCTAAACTGCATATGGTTACTGTATTGTGGACTAACGACCCTGCAGATTATCTTAGCCCTGGCAGGCAGGTTATTCTTCAACGGGTCCTTCCACACGTTCGCCCTGGCGCTATCATCCTGCTTCATGATGGCATCCAGCAGACCTACGATATACTGCCCGAAATGATCGATACCTTAAGAAGTGAAGGGTATCGATTTGTCACCCTTGGCCAGATGGCTGCACGGTTAGAACTGGAGCATGATGCCTCTCGATTTGCAAAATAATTCAATCGGTGTTCTGTTCGTCTGTCTTGGAAATATCTGTCGATCACCTATGGCAGAGGCTGTCTTTAACTCCATGGTTCGTGAGCGGAATATGGGCATGGTTATTCACTGTGATTCTGCAGGTACAGGGGATTACCATATTGGGTCGCGGCCCCATCCCGGAACACTGAATGTACTAGAGGCTGCTGGCATCGAAACCCTTCACCGTGCAAGGCAACTCACGCTACACGACTTTAGCCAGTATACGCACATACTTGTAATGGACCGTGACAACTTGCGCGACACCTTGGCATTGGCGTCAGGGCCGGCAGAGATCCAGTTGATTACAAACTTTAGTGATTTGTACCCAGGTTGCGATGTGCCAGACCCTTATTTTGACGGGCGGTTTGATGTAGTATTCGAAATGGTCACCAATGCTTGTACCGGGTTTTTGGACCGTTATGAAGCCCGTCTAAAGCTGGAAGGCAGCTCACCCACGCAGCAAGTTAATCACGGTCGCTCGTAGGAAAAGCGTGCGCCCAACGTGGAAACATAGGTATTACCTTCCAATCTGCCAACATAATCCACTAGGGACTGGTTGATTTCTCCTTCATGTTCAATGGATTGATGAATGTGAAAGCATACCACCTCACCAATTACGTAATTTGCCGACGAAACACCGGAACCGTGGGTAACCACCTGGAAGAGTCGGCATTCTACACCCAAAGGACTTTCAGCGACTAGCGGAGGCTTCACGATCAGCGCGTCGCGCGGTGTCAAGCCGCTATATTCCCATTCACTGGCGCTGTGCGGTAATTCCACCGACGTAAGATTCGCCTGTTCAGTAATCTGCCGAGTGACTACACTTATACAAAATTCTCCAGTGCTCTTAATATTGGCAAGAGTATCTTTATCGGCTGCAGATCTGGGCCGTGCGACTGATATACAGATAGACGGAGGATTCGCACCACCGGCCATATAAAAGCTAAATGGTGCGAGGTTGGGTGCTCCCTGTTTACTCAATGTTGATACAAGTGCGATAGGGCGCGGTGAGACCATTCTTGTCAGGAACTGGTAAGCTTGTTGTGGTGTGAAATCTGCACTTGAATACGTGCGCCATTCGCTGGTCATTACTCTGTTTTCCTTTCAAACAGGCTTAAACTCATAACGTGCTACCGGCAGGTGTTAAGACGTCAATCAGCGTTGCTACGCGGCAGTATTAGTCTGGCGCGTGTAAGGTTCACGGGGGAATTAGCCAAGGCTACTTGATAGCTACCGTGTGCTCACCGATGCCAACTACTTCAACGCACAGCTCATCTCCGCTTTGCAGGAAATCGCCATTTTGACCGAGGAGTTCGACTATTGCAGAATCTGGAACTACCTGAACCGTAAACATATCGCCGGCAAACAGATTGGAACCTGTGGAGGCGTATGACAAGATTTGTGCGAACGTCCACGGAATCTGAAATATGTACTCATGTGGTTCGCCACCATTCAGTGATAGTCTGGTAGTCATATGCAGCGTTGTACCCGAGGATGAGGTTTCTGAATAAACCTGCACAAGTTCGTCTGCAGTAATTAGTATAGGACCAGCGAGCGATGCAAAATCACTACTCTTGCCCGGCCCCATCCCCGCGCCTGCTTCCTCGTTTCGAAGTACGGGCTCTATGAGCGTGGTGATTATGGTGTACCCTGCAATGTACTGATCAGCCTCCTCAAGCAGAATGTTAGTGCCCGGTGAACCAACTACCGCCGCTACTTGTATTTTTGGTACCACCGCTCTGGCGAATGACGGTAGTTCTACTGGATGGATAGGGGATGCAATGGATCCAACATTAATGTACTGATAGAGGGGTGTAGCGCCTTTGCTAGCGTCACATTTGAAAGGATTAACAACCTCCCGTATTGAGCCAGGATTGACTGGCGCCGCTAGCACAACCTGTGACGTTGATCGTCGAAACGGCTTAAACTGGTCCGGTGCCGCTGTTAAAAGCCGAGAGTGTTGTCTTTGAACAAGATCGCCTCTTGACAACATGACGGTAAGAGCAGGAAGGTACTCCTCGGCATGCATCGGCATCATTAGCCGTTGATCCGCAGGAACAATAATGTCGAACGGCAACAACTCCTCGCCAATTACCACATAATAAAAGCGAGCGTCCTCTTCAATTCGAACTAGTTTCAATAAGTACCCCCAGTGTAGATATGATACCGCTTTAAAATGCCTAAGGCGCTTTGTATGATTTGATTTGCATCAGCGGGTAGTTTCGTTCCTTAATTTGGCCACGACGACGGACAAGTACCAGAAAAAATAAAAGCCCGCATTTTAAGCGGGCTATCGAGATATGAAAAATAGCAGATTATGATTAATGCGTACGATGGCTCCCCATTGGCTTAAGCGTTACTGGCTGGCTCATAGAAGGTAGAGACGCAAAGTTTGAACTCTTCACCGGGTTAATAAATGTGAACGACACCGATTGCTGAGGACCAAAACCTGGGAAGTTCACGCGAGTGAAAGCACGCTGGCCCGCTAGTGGTGAATCTGGTAGTCTATCTTGATTGTTAATCGTTGACGAGTGCCACTGAATTGAGATACCACGTTGTCTTGCATTAGATTGGGTGTAGATGACGCCTGCAAGAAAGAGTACGCCTGCGCCAAGGAATCCCGCTTGCAACATGTTAGAGAAAATCATTCCACGAGATGACCATGTCTGCCGAGATTTAACGCGAGCTCCGGATTGGTGTACGTTAGCAATCACCGCAGAGGCTAAATCGCCAGTGGGTTGCTTCATACGCAATGCTGTAAGAAGTCTCTTCGTCTGAACAAGAGAGTGGTATTCTGAATGGCAATCAGTACAATTTGCCAGATGCTTCGCCACGGCTCTGTAATCATGGCCAGGCAGCTCTCCGTCAATGTATGCGGAAAGCAGGTGGTTAACTTGTCTGCAGTTCACGCTATCTCTCCTCGAATCTCCTGAAAACACACTATGAGGTTATTGTCTACCCACGAATAAATAGCAGTTTGCATGATATGCTACGATCCTACACCGAGTTTGCTCCGCAGCAGTTTTCTACCACGGTGAAGACGCGACCTAACAGTACCAATTGAACATGTCATTGCCTCTGCTATCTCCTCATAAGACAGCCCCTCAATATCGGCAAGTATGACGGCTATTCTGAACTCCTCAGGAAGGGCCAGCAATGCATTCTGTAAATAGTCATCCAGTTCAGCACGGAGTACGATGCGCTCGGGATCACCTTCGAAATCCGGAATTTCCAACTGAACTTCCGCTTCCCCTCCAGAGCCCGTTGTAATTGGCTGATCTAGAGATTGGCTTCGATGTTTTGGCTTTTTCCTGAGTTCGTCAATGAATACCCGAGACATGATTCGGAACAGCCAGTTCTCAAACGGCATATCTCGGTTATACCGGTCGAAGAATCGAAAAGCACGTAGAAACGACTCTTGTGTGAGGTCCTCTGCGTCAGCATGGTTTCCAGTCAATCGGTAGGCTACGTTGTACGCCTGACGATGGCACCGATGAACCAATGTATCAAATTCGGAACGATCGCTGCGATTTGTGCTTACTAGGAGTTTGGCAAAGTCCATTTTTTGAAGCGCCTCCTCGATTTTGTTTTACGGGGATTTAGCGCTACAGAGTTCCCACACAGGAAATCCTGCTGAGATTATCAGTCGGCAGCAGGATTTGTCCTTCGGAAACTAGGCCTGTTTAGGCGACCGCGCCTTTAAAGGACCCTTAAAGCCTATGTCGTCGTGGGTGCCATCGCAAAATGGCTTGTCTTTTGAGGCCCCGCACCGGCAGAAGTAAACCGGCTCACCTTCTTCAACCACTGCAACAACTTTGCCGTCTTCATCTACCACGGTGAATGGGCCATATACCTCTACCGGTCCATCGTTAAAAATAGTAATTTTCGCACCCTCTACCTTATCACTCATCGCGTATCTCCTTGTGTTAAGACCTATATCGATTTCAATTAGAAAGTACTAAATTCCTTCTTGTTGCCCTCATTGCCAGGATAAAAGCCTTTGCGTCACTGTGGTATCCTGTTGGAAAATACACTATAAAGAAGGCCCGACTTCAATATGTCGTTTAAACGATACCATTCACTAGTTTTGATCGTCGCCACTACTTTGATCACGGGGTGCTCTAGCAACACCGCGCCTACTTCGGACAAAACCACTACTGCAAGCAAACAACCCAACGCCAGTACCTCATTCAATAGTCCTTCGTTAATGGCCTCCCCTCCGGTGAGTAGCACTCCTACAGAGTCTGGCGGCAAAAAGCCTAGTTTGGAGCAAGCCCTTTCAGAGGTACCCAAAGATGATCCCTCGCTAAAACCGCTCGATGCTGCATATAAGGCTGCCGCAACCGCGCTCAAGGCTAATCCGGCATCGATCACGCTTCAGAAGCAATTTACGGATGCAGCCTATGCTTACGGTTCTAAAATTGAGTATGGCAGCAGCCTAGGCACGGTAGTACGCTACCGCGCATCGCTGTGTGTTTATCAGGCGGCATTAAAAGTGAATCCGGGCGACGCGAAATGCAAAAAAGAAGCGGACCAGATTATTGGGATCTACCACGAGATGGGGGAGCAGGTCCCTTCCTAACCTTTCGGCTTTAAGGACGAACTAGGCAGTTCAAATATTTCCTGATTCACGCTTTCTGGTACGTGGTAGGCAGAAACCGTACTGATGGCTGCTGTTTTACCGGCTGGTGTTTGCACAACAATGCGTTGCGGCAGCCAAAAGCCCTGGGGTGTCTGAACAGCATTGGAATACAGGAATACTGCCTTAAGGCGGTTGCCCGCATCATACCAGTCCCTCTTTAGCGTACAATGCGTCTCACTGTCAATCCAGACACGGTAATGGGACGCGTCTGGATGACCAACGTACCTTAAATCGAAGACGGAACAGGTTCTACCGTCAAGCGCTTCCTGCCTTACAAATCGCGCATCCAGATACTGCAACTGAGATGGAATAATCAGCCCGCAATACTCCAGAAGGGATTGAAGTCTGCTTGGAGAGTCCTGCAGATTGCTCGTTCTTGTCAGATGCACTCTGCTAAGTTCATAGAATTGCACACTACCACGTTGTATAAGTACCGCATCACCAAAAACTGAAGAATGACCGTCTATGCGTAGAAGGTTCGGCGCGCTGAACACCAGTGACAGCGATGTCACCAGATAATTCTTTGCGAAATTCGGGTCGATCGTTTTGAGCGCGTCCATATCGACTTTAGAGATAGTAACCTTTTCTTCCAGCGCAGCTACCTGTGAAGAGAGGGAGGTGATCTGAACCTGCGATGTTTTGCCCTCGGCACTGGCCGCACGGCCAATGTTGAAGATCGCTAAAGCGACGAGTAGAGGGACGTGATTAATTATTGATTTACTTTTCATCAAATTCTCCATTACGTGGTTCTCTGTTAATCTCAAAGTGTACCGTAATTCTTGTTTAGGTTTCACAATAATGAGCTCAGCAAAGAGGTATCATCTCTTAGATCGAAATAATCGAACACCATTGAGGAATTGAAATGCTTCGCAACTCTCTCGCCCCATTCGCGCTGCTAGTCGGGCTTCTAACCATTCTGAGCACTGCCGGTTGTGGCCCAAAACCCAGTAGCCATCAAACCAAGCTTGTTGTTTGGGGAATGGAACTTGGTGCAGAAAGCGCTGGCCTTGAAGCCCGGATAAAAGCCTTCGAAAGAATGCACCCCGACATTCGAGTTAGCGTTCTAAGCATGGGTGCAGGTACGATGGACCCGCAGAAGCTCATGACCTCAATTGTGGGCAATGTTCCGCCAGATGTAATTCATCAAGACCGCTTCACCATCGGCGATTGGGCATCTCGCGGTACGTTTGTTCCACTAAACAGCTTTATTGATGCAGACAAGGACGGACAGTTTGCTGTCCATGAATCGGACTACTACCCGGCATGCTGGAAGGAAGCAACCTACACAAATCCAACCACCCACCAGGCCGGTGTTTATGCTATTCCAGATACCACTGATGATCGTGCCCTGTTTTATAATAAGGAGATGTTCCGCAAGGCCGGCATCGTGGACTCTCATGGGAATCCATTACCACCCAAAACGTGGAGTGAGTTGTTGGCCGACGCTAAGAAACTAACCACCTATAATGCAGACGGTACGATCAAAAGAATTGGCTTTATTCCTAATTACGGCAACAGTTGGTTGTACCTATACTCCTGGCAAAACGGCGGCAGCTTTATGTCCCCAGATGGCCGAACGTGTACACTAAATGCCAAACCAAATGTAGAAGCGCTCGAATACATGGTTAAAACCATCGATTCATTGGGCGGAATTAGTAAGGTAGATGCATTCCAGTCTGGATTTCAACCTGATGCGCTCGATCCATTCCTCACGAATATGGTTGCAATGAAAATCGATGGATCGTGGGTGCCAGCCAATATCGCAAGGTATAAACCAGATCTGGACTTTGGTTTAGCGCCAGCGCCAGTACCTTCCGCACGCTACTACAGGCAAGGCCGATTTGCACATGTAAAACATCGGTTTATCACGTGGGCCGGTGGGTTTTCCTACGCAATACCAAAGGGAGCAAAGCACAAAAAGGCGGCATGGGAGTTCATCAAGTGGATGATGAGTCCCCAAGCAGCTCTCATTGATGCCGCAGCTACCAAAGCATACGATGCCACCAAGCAACGGCCATTTGTGCCAGGTTTATCTGCAAATAGGGCAGTGAACGCGGCAGTATTCGCTAAATTCGGACCGAAAAACCCACGCTACAGGGACTGCATGGCACTGTTCATCAAAATGATGGATCAGGCAAAATTCCGACCCGTGACTTTTGTAGGACAGCGGTTATGGGATGAGCAGGTACGAGCGATGGATAGTGCTGATCATCACGATACCACTCACGAAACGCCACAGCAAGCCCTTAATATCGGCACCTCCGTTGTACAACACGAAATCAACAAATTCTTCGATCAAACCAAATATCCGGTCGTTCCACCCTGGATTTATGACGGAATTACAACTCTTTGTACACTGCTTTTGTTAGGTTTTCTGACGTGGCGGGTGATGATTATACTCCGGCTGCGCAGAATGGCACGTCAGGAAGCAGTGGCTGGAGTCGTGTTTGTGTCACCGTGGATTATAGGATTTTTGATCTTTACCGCCGGACCGATGCTAGCATCGCTGTTGTTCAGTTTCTGTGACTATGACGTACTTCATCCGGCGCGCTGGGTTGGTTTACATAACTATGTCGAACTGCTTGGTCAGGATGGATACTACCTCCACCTCTCCTTGTACAATGCGTTTTACATCGCTGTGATAGGTATACCGTTGGGCATCGTTACGGGGCTTTCTATCGCGATGTTGCTCAATGCAAAAGTATCTGGCATGTCCATTTACCGCACTGCATTCTATCTGCCTTCTATTGTTCCGGTGGTAGCAAGTGCAGTCTTGTGGATCTGGATTTTGAATGCAGATCCACATCGGGGGCTAATTAACGCTCTGTGGACAGTTACACTTGATAGGTGGTTTAAGATTGCACCTCCTGGCTGGTTGAGTTCGGCAACCTGGTCGAAGCCAGCATTGCTTCTGCAGGGATTGTGGGGAGCAGGTAGTGGCATGATACTCTGGCTTGCCGGCCTTCAAGGCATTCCGGGGCATCTCTATGAGGCGGCAGAACTGGATGGCGCAGGAGTAATTGCCAAGTTCCGAAATGTCACCATACCCATGTTGTCGCCCTACATATTCTTCAACCTTATCATGGGTACAATTGGCGCTCTTCAGCAGTTCGACAACGTCTATGTGCTTTCAGGTGGTGATCTAAGTCAGCCAGCCGGCCCTGTAGATAGCCTTCTTATGCCTGTTCAGTACTTGTTCAAGAATGCGTTCCAATATTTCAAAATGGGGTATGCATCGGCGTTGGCCTGGGTGCTGTTTGTGATGATACTCGCACTCACCGCGACGCAGCTAAAGCTCGCTCCGCGCTGGGTGTATTACGAAGGAGAGCAAAAATAGTGATTCACGAGTTTTTGCACCCAATAGCCGTTCGGAACACGGAGCTTTTCCAGCCGGTGTCGCATTTGCTTTGTACAATTTACTTAGGGAACATCTCATGAGCGAAACGCTGTTACCTCTATTTGGGCCACTCGCAATTGCCGCGATGTACGCCGTCGTTGCGTGTACGGTCATCCTGGTCATAACCAGCATGAAGGCACACCTAAAGGCAATTGCAGGTGCCGTTTTAGCATCATGGGTATTTGGCACAGTTTTGTACGTTGAGCTCCCTGTAGAGTTCTTCTACAGAATGCTAGCAGCAGCTCTGTTAGTACTCGCACTACAGTTTGGCATCTATAGAATTGCACTCAGGCCAAGGTTTGGCTGGGCAGATTTCAAGGGTATGCGAGCTTGCACAAGAAACACCGTACTTCACATGGTACTACTCAGCGGATCGGTCATTTTTGTGCTGCCATTTGTATGGCTGGTGTCAACGTCGTTGAAGGAAGACAGCCAGATGAGCAAATTCCCTCCAGAATGGCTTCCAACGCAGCAAGTTGAGGTGGTGCTTAACGGAGCCGAGAGGAAGGTATCAACCACTGCGTACAACGGTACCACCGTAAGAGTTGCCACGATGACCGAGCACTATGATGGCACGCGAGATGTACAAGTTATTGCGCCAGCGAGCCTTCGAGGTGACACGTTCGTGACGCGGGACAGAGACCTGAAACCCGTCAGACACTTTGCACCCCTTTGGAGCAACTATTCAGATGCGCTAAAATTTTTGCCGGCAGATACGGACCATGGGTTGGTGTTTTTGGAAAATACGCTCATTGTTACCTCGTTGTCCATTATCGGTACGCTATTGTCTTCATCCATGGTCGCCTACGGCTTTTCACGCCTGAAATGGCCTGGGAGAGACATTACCTTCACGGTAGTTCTCGCAACTATGATGTTACCGGCAGCAGTAACGATGATGCCCGTGTTCCTGATATTTAGGTGGATGGGCTGGATTGACACCCTTAAACCACTCTGGTTCCCTTCGTTCTTTGCCTCGGCTTTTAATGTATTCCTATTGCGTCAGTTTTTCCTAGGCATCCCTACGGAGCTGGAAGACGCGGCAAAAATTGACGGTTGCTCTCCGTACTTAACTTATTGGCGAATAATGCTGCCGCTTATAAAACCAGCCCTAGCAGCGCTCACAATTATGGGATTTATGGGAGCATGGAATGATTTCAGGGGGCCTCTAATCTATATTTCGTCACCCTCTAAGGAGACCTTAGCCTACGCGTTACAGCTATTTCAGAACTCCCACGGTGGGGAACCAGGCATGATGATGGCAGCCTCCACAATGGTAATGGTACCAGTCCTAGTTCTGTTCTTCTTTACGCAGAGATACTTTATTGAGGGAATCACCCTGACGGGGATTAAGGGCTAGACCGTACTGGGCCCGACCAGGATGTGTGCAAACCGCTGATACGTGCTTGGGCACGAAAGGAATTTGTTACGAATGCAGTTCTCGCTCTTTAATAACATTAGGCGCAAAATTGAACAGGTTGTCACGGGCCGAGGAAAAGTGGATGAGGATCTGTTTGAGGAATTAGAGGTCATGATGATACAAGCTGACCTCAGCGTGCACGCAACCACCAGAATTTTGAACGAGTTAAAAGAGGCCGTTCAGGAGAACCGCCTGGCAACTGTCAACGAGGTAGTAGCCCATCTAAAATCATCGCTTGTTGCACTGCTGTCTGGTGGTGAGCCCACAAAATCTGTACTGGCAGTTGCCGAAACGTCGCCGACGTTGTACCTCGTGGTAGGTGTAAACGGTGTAGGAAAAACGACGAGCATAGCCAAGCTGACCAACATGCTGCAAAATCGCGATAAGAGGGTAGTTCTCGCCGCTGCCGACACCTTTCGAGCCGCAGCGATTGACCAACTTCAGATTTGGGCGGATCGTCTAAACACCGACCTGGTGAAACACCGTGACGGAGCGGATCCGAGTGCAGTAGTCTTTGATGCTGTCAAGGCTGCACGTGCCCGTGGTGCCGACTTCGTCATAGCAGATACCGCCGGTCGCCTTCATAATCGCACGAATCTTATGGAAGAGTTAAAAAAAATCAATCGTATAGCAGAGCGAGAACTGGGACGACCCGCTGACGAAGTATTGCTGGTGGTGGATGCAAATACAGGGCAAAACGGCATTAATCAGGCGAGACAGTTCATGCAGGCAATACCGCTCTCGGGGATTATCCTTACCAAGCTTGACAGCACGGCGAAAGGCGGAATCGTCTTTTCCATTGCAGATGAACTCCACCTGCCCATAAAACTAGTAGGTACCGGTGAGCAGGTGGATAAAATGACAACTTTTGACCCATCCAAATTTGTGGATAGCTTGCTACAATAGCGTGCACTACGGTATAAGCGCGATAGCTTCAATCTCCACGTCGACGTTCAGCGGTAGCTGTGCCTGAATACAGGTACGGGCGGGCTTAACGTCACCGAATCGGTTGGCATATACGGCATTTAGCCTCGCGAAATTGCCCATATCTGCGAGATATACGCCTACCCGCACGCAGTTTGCGAGACTAGTGCCTGCGCTTTGAAGGATACGATCAATGTTATCGAGACAGACTCCCACTGCCTTTTCAAAATCGTCACGCACAATTGTGTTTGTTTCGCTATCCAACGGCACCTGTCCAGATACAAATACCATATTGCCTACCTGTATTCCAGGTGTGTACGGCGCTCCCGATACAGGCGTACCTGCGTAAACTGGGGTTCTGTCCATTAGCGATCTGTTTCCTTTCTCATCAAACATTCGGTACAATTTAACCACACGCGGCAAGTAAACGCAACTGAAAGTACCAATCTTGGACATCATAAACCGACACAGCGTACCACACTTTGAAACCAAAGATACGTCCACCATTCGTGAGATTATTGCGCCTTCAAACAGCTGTGTCAGATATCAGAGCCTTGCTGAAGCCCAGTTGTTACCAGGCAGAGAAACGCAGGCACACCGACACCCCATAACCGAGGAGATCTACTACATCCTGCAGGGGATGGGAGAAATGGCCATTGAAAATGAGATACGGCCGGTAGTGGAATGCGACGCAATAGCCATACCGCCAGGATTTCGTCATCAGATCCGCAATTCCGGCGAAGTGACGCTCGTTTTTTTATGTTGCTGCGTGCCGCCTTACACCGATCAAGATACAATTCTCTGCGAAACACTCTTTAAGAACGCAGGTGAGGCCAGCAACTATTGAAAAAACCTGGCTTCACGGTCATTCACACCAACGACTTTCACAATAAACTTACTCGGGAAAAAGCCGGTGCTCTTGCCACAATGAAGGCAGATGCGGGGGCTAACACGCTCCTCATCGACGCGGGAGACGCTATCTCAGCAGGGAACGTTACGTATCATCTTTCTGAACCTGTGTACGACTTGATGAAGATCGCCGGTTACGACGCTATGACCATGGGGAACCGTGAATTTCATTTCAGCCGATCGGGACTCAATGCTAAACTCGCGCAAGCCTCCTTCCCTGTCCTTTGCGCAAACCTCTACAGCGCAACGGGTGATCCTCCCCCGGTTAGAAGGTGGACCTCCTTTCATTTTGCAGACCTGAAGGTTATTGTGTTTGGCCTCACCGTACCGATGATTACAGACCGCATGAAGGTACGCATTGCCTCACCTTACCGCTTTGCAGCTCCTAAAATATGCGCGGATGAAGTTTTAGACACAATTAAACGCGATGAACATCCAGATGTGGTAATCCTGCTAAGCCACTGCGGATTAAGAACAGATAAGGAGATTGCCGAGAACACCCCTGGTATTGATCTGATTGTGGGTGGACACACTCACTCGATTCTCCCGACGGGCGAAAGGGTGGGGCAGTGCCTTATCGTACAAGCTGGTTCGTTTGCCCGCTATGCGGGAGTGGTAGAGGCGCACGCAACGGAAGACGGCTACGATTTTAACCCCCGGCTGGTGGAGCTTTGATGTCACTTGCTCTGCTTTTAATCATTCTAACGATCGTGACAGGCGCTGGCTATCTGTTCATGCGGCCATTGTTCACGGCCAGTGCCTCGCGTAATCTCCGGCTGATCTACAGTGCATCCGGTGGGTTGGTAGTTCTCAGCTATGGCGTTCTTGCCATTGGCTTAGCAGGTGCACTTCGTTTGTTGCCCGTTGCCACGTGGATTTTCGTGCTAGGAATATTTGCGCTTTTTGGGTTTCGCCTTGCTGCAATAGATTTTCGTGAGCCTTCATTATCGAATACTTCAGGCGATAAAGAGCAACCCTCGAAAGCAACCCAGCGCACGGGAACAACCTTGCTGGTTCTAATAGGATCCATTGCGGTGTTGGCCTGCTTTAGACCACCAGGCGCAATAGAATGGGATGCTCTCTCCTACCACCTTGCGGACCCCGCTGTCTATGTTCGTCTGCACGCCATTCGCCTGTTGCCAACAGAACACCACAGCAATTTTCCATTTACTATGGAGATGCTCTACACAATAGGGTTACTGGCACACAGCTACTGCCTTGCAAACCTGTTTCACCTTGCCACGGCATTTCTAACGGTGTTGAGTCTCATGGAATTGGGCCGTCGCTGGTTCGGCGCGCAGGCTGGAATGGCAGCCGCACTCATCTATGCTTCGACGCCGCTCGTGCTTTGGGAGGCTACTACCGCCTATATTGACGTTGCCGGCGCACTCTTTGCCCTTCTGGCAACGGCGGCAATTTTAGAGGCGCTTCGGTCAGAATATGCTGATCAGATCAAGTGGTTGGCTCTGGCTGGAATTATGTGCGGTGTTGGAATGGGCATTAAATATCTCGCGTTAATACCTCTTGGCCTGCTATTCATGGTAATTGTTGCCTATCGAGTGCGGTGGCGCGCGATGATTGTTTACATAGTTGGAGCCATAGTTATTGCATCGCCCTGGTACCTAAAAAACGTAATTTGGATGCACAATCCGGTTTATCCGTTTTACTATAAGTTGTTTACACACAGCAAGTATTGGAGCGCCCACCGCGCTGCTGTTTACCAGTCTGAACAGAATAGCTTTGGTGTTTATCATCATCTGTCCAACCCGCGGCGTTTCATTTTGGGCCTGCTTCAGGCACCGTGGCAAATTCTTGTGGATGCAAGCCTCTACTATAACCGTGGCGAGTTTAACTTCGCGGCACTAATCGGCGGAGTTTATTCGGCCCTGGTAGCAGGGGTGCTCCTTTTCCGCAAACGGCCACAATCTGTTAATATTCTTCTGGTTTTAACGGCATTGCAGTTTATACTTTGGTTTGTTCTTGCGCAAGTTGGAAGATATGTCCTGCAGTTTCTTCCACTAGCAGCGATGCTTGGCGGATATTTCATATGGGCTATAGGACGTGCGGCACGTCGAGGTGATGCAACGCGGACAACGAAATGGTGTTCCTTCGTTGCCGCCATATTGCCTGCGGCCGCTGCACTATATCTCGTCATCTGCGCAATTTTCCTCCCTGCTGAAGGTGTCACAGGAATGGAATTTCAGCAACGCACGGGGCTTCTTCCTTCCGTTATTTCCGTTCCGCGACTACTAAGGCTTGCAGGAAGCAGTGTTGCGCAACGCCGAGACCTGTATGATCACCTGGATGTCTATGCTGCCCAGCAATGGCTAAACCATAATACTTCCAAAAATGCAGGTGTCATCATGTATGAGGAGACCCGGGGGCTTTATCTCCATCGCCCCTACCTTTGGGGTGACGGTGAGCACTCAGCATATATTCCTTATAGCACTATCGGTAGCCCACAGGCACTTACCCAGTGGTTTATTTCTCACGGATATAAGTACGCACTGGTAAATCTCAACTGGTCGCCGCTAAACAAATCCCATCAACAGATCCCCGCGGGTGCAGCACCAACACTGCTTTACCAGTGGTACACCAACATCCGTGTTGGAGAACCTACGTGGCGCCTACTAGTGGGCGAGGCAATAAAAAGTGGATTGTGGCAGCCTGTTTATGCCAGACATGGCGTGGTTGTGCTTAAATTCGTGTTATCGACAGGGTTTCACTAGTGACTAACATAGTAGATTGTAAAGACAACCGGGTACGTGGCCTACCGTCAATTGCGGAACTCGTTCCCAGGCCAATTGGTGTAGCGCTGACCATTGTTGTTGCGGCTTACCTACTTCTCGCCGTAATGATGGCAAATGTTGTTCCTACCGGTTTAACGGGCCTGCAGAATGCTCCCGACGAGGCGGCACACGTAAATTACGTAAAGGTGCTGGCAACGGGTCACCTGCCCACCTTGCAGGACGAGAAAACCGACCCGTTGAAACAGAGTTACGAATGGCATCAGCCGCCTCTCTACTACCTCCTTTGTGTGCCTGTGGCAAAAGCTGGTGTTCGAGCGATGCGTTACGTATCGATAGTTGTTGGCCTTTTTGCAATTGTTCTGACGTTTCTACTGTCCAGAATCGCATTCCCCAACCGGCCATGGTTGGCTCTTCTGGCAGCAGGAGTGGAGGCGATGTTACCCGCCCACATTGCGATTAGTTCTAGTGTGAACAATGACATCCTGCTAGAGGTATGTTTTACCGGTGTCCTAACAGTGGTGGTAATCATTTGGCAATTAGGCGCAACGCCAAAGCGTGCCGTGCTCCTAGGCATTTGCTGTGGTGCGGCACTCCTTACCAAAGCCACTGCTCTGGTTTTGCTGCCAGTTTTGGCTACAGCCGCTGTCCTGGCCCTGCAGGTGGGTATACCCAAGGTCACGGTTATTCGCACTGCCCTTATTTCCGCGATTTCCGCGGTAGCAATTTGTGGGTGGTGGTATGTGCATAACATGGTTCAGTACCATGAACTCCTCCCGCTAAAGGAATTCGCGCAGTCGTTCAGTGGCACTGCCATGGCATCGCAAGTTATCTCGGGGCAGTTGCATATACCGTTACCCTCGCCTGGTTGGCCGGGTTACTACATGCTTGTCACCACTATGACATTTAAAAGCTTTTGGGCGGTGTACGGCTCACGGGAGCTGGCACGATATGGTGTACCGGCATACCTTCCGTCTCAAGTCTATGTCATCGCCCTGCTCGTTACGGTTTGCTGCGCATCCGGTTTTATTACACAGCACTTTAGGCGTAACGAGCTGTTTGACCCTAAACAATTAAGAATAGTATGGCTATTTCTGCTGGTAATTTCCCTGGTAGCGATCTCGTTTGCAGCTTTCGTTTCACACTATTTCCAAACGCAAGGCAGATATCTCTACCCCGCACTTGGCCCGTTGAGTATACTAATGGCACAGGGGTGGCTGCAATTATTTGGCTCGCGTCGCGAAAAAGCCGCGGCAATTGGATTAATTGCATTTCTTGGCCTGATGGCCATACTCTTTTTTACTGCAGTGCAAGCCGCGTCGGTATGATGACGAACAGGGTGAAACACAATGGATGATGAACTTCTTGATCAGGAAACTGCTGACACGCAGGATCTACTGGACTCCGGCTACGATGAACTGGGCAGGTATGCACAATGGCTCGATACACACACAAGCACGGATAACCGCACTTCTGAACGCTACAACTATGTACTTGAGGCGCTTATCGACTACCTTGCAAACTATCCCAAGACTGATTTCCGCTCCATGCTTGAATACGATTTAACATGGTTCTGCTACTTTTACTACATCCGGCAGAGCACACCAGACGCGGCAATACAAGAAGCTCTCCTGCCCGCCCTGAGTTCGTTCACCTCATGGATGAAATACGAATATGAGTGGCTCGCGCCAAGTTGGCTGGCACCGATCGTCGACGACGAAACGCTCTATAACAGACGCCTTGCAAACTACCGCACCCTCGAAAACCTGAGTGAAAGTGACTGGGCTGATGCATTTGAAGCGTGGTGTAATGAATTGAATGACTACCTGGATAGCCGATGCATGCTTGTACCTAGAGAGATTGGCAATGGCATTGTGTGGGGAGGTACCATGGGGTGGCGGGAAAAGGCTCTCTATGACCATTGTGCACGAAGGTGGCAACACGAGCGAGAATCTCGCCTACGAGCAGGTGCCGGGTACGAAGAAATACGGCAAACTTTGCTCAACTCATACACGAGTTGGCTTGAAACGCCGCAAGAGAGACTCGACATGGCCTCCCCCCGCGAAGTGATAATGCTTGAGCGAATTGACAACGATACTACGGAGGATGATGAAGAGGATGACTGAGCGCGATAGCACACAAGCGGCGCAGCAACAAGACACCATATTGATACTCGATTTCGGCGCTCAGTACACCCAACTCATAGCCAGACGAATAAGGGAGTGTAAAGTCTACAGCGAGATTGTACCGTCGGACATTTCTGCTAAGGAAGTTGCAGAGCGGGCCCCTCGCGGCATTATATTCTCAGGTGGTCCTTCAAGTGTGTTTGCCTCAGATGCACCCTCAGCAGACACTGGCCTTTATGGCCTGGGAATTCCGATTCTGGGCATATGCTATGGCCAGCAACTCCTTGCAAAAGACCTGGGTGGTACCGTCCAGCCGGCCAACCAACGCGAGTACGGCCCCGCGACACTGGATGTGTGCCTTCCGGGAGAACTACTGGGTGAACTTTCGCAGGCGGGCAGCAGCCTTTCGTGTTGGATGAGTCACGGCGATAAAGTGTTAGCGCCTCCATCTGGCTTTACGGTTCTGGCAACCACCCCCCAGACACCGGTAGCCGCCATGGAATGCACTGCGCGACGGTTCTATGGTGTACAGTTTCACCCCGAAGTTGAACACACACCATTTGGGACCGCTATGCTTGCTAATTTCGTGCACAAAATCTGTGGGTGCAAAAGTGATTGGACAAGTACAGGTATTATCGACCGCGCAGTAAGCGAGATCCAATCGATAGTAGGGGATGGCAAGGTGGTGTGCGGTGTTAGTGGGGGAGTAGACAGCTGCTGTGTTGCCGCCCTGGTACACCGAGCAATAGGGGACAGGCTAACGTGCATTTTTGTAGACCATGGGCTACTACGGAAGGGTGAGGCGGAGCAGGTTCGTCACGATTTCGCCGCCGCCCTGGGCATCAATCTGGTTTTTGCAGAAGCCAGTGACATGTTCCTTACCAAACTAAAAGGGGTGAGCGATCCCGAGCGCAAGCGCAAGATTATCGGGCGCGAGTTCATTCGAGTCTTTCAGCAGCATGCGGAAGCCATTAAGGGGGTACAGTTCCTTGCACAGGGTACGTTGTACCCCGATGTTATTGAAAGTGGTGGAAGCAAGCACGCCCAGGTAATTAAGTCGCATCACAACGTTGGCGGCCTACCTAAGCGGATGAAGCTGAAGGTAGTCGAGCCACTGAAGAGACTTTTTAAGGATGAGGTTAGAGCGATAAGTTCGGAGCTGGGGCTCCCAGACTCCATCGTATGGCGCCACCCATTTCCAGGCCCAGGTCTTGGTATACGGATATTAGGATCCGTGACGCGCGAACGGCTTGATCTGTTGCGCGAAGCAGACGCTATCTTCATGCAGGAGCTTCAAGCCGCCGGACTTTACCGCGCAATGAGCCAGGCACTAGCCGTTCTTCCACTCGTTCGGTCGGTAGGCGTTATGGGTGATCAGCGAACCTACGCACACCCTATCATCCTGCGTGCAGTGACCACAGAGGACTATATGACCGCCCGTTGGGCCCGCCTTCCGTATGAGTTCCTTGAGAAGGTAAGCGCCCGAATCGTAAATGAGGTAGTGGGGGTCAATCGGGTGGTGTATGACATAAGCTCCAAGCCACCTGCCACTATAGAGTGGGAGTAGTATAGCGTGGATGAATCGACCGTCTCCCGCATGCATCTTCCAGCACACCGCATACTTCCATTTATTGAAAGTAAGGATATTAAGCAGCGCGTAAGCGAAATCGGTAGAGAAATAGCAGTGGCCTATCCCCATCAAGATGAACCGCTACTAATGGTGGGGATATTGAAAGGGGCCGCAGTTTTTCTCGCCGATCTTGTCAGAGCGGTGCCACGGCAGGTCGAATACGATTTCGTGGCAGTGTCTTCGTATGGCTCGTCAACCATGTCCAGCGGCGAAGTGAGGATACTGAAAGATCTTGATGCCTCTGTCGCTGGCAAGCATGTGCTTGTTGTAGAGGATATACTGGATACCGGGCTTACTTTACGGTTCAGTTATTTATTGGAAAACCTCAAATCTCGAAATGCCCGATCAGTAGGGGTCTGCGTGCTTTTAGATAAACCAGCCAGGAGAAAAGTTGCTATAGAGGTGCAACACTGCGGGTTTGCTATTCCAGATTACTTTGTTGTTGGATATGGCATGGATTATGCAGAACAATATCGTAATCTTGATTATATAGGGATTGTAGAATTTTTAGAGCGTTAAATTGATTCATTTCTTACAGTAGACAATTGAGGAGAACTGTGATACAATATTAGTGTTGAACATTGTGCCTAACTTACAATGGTTGACAGCCTCTGCTTCCCTTCTCTTTATTTTGAGGAGTCGTTCTCAACACTGAATTATCCTTGCTTAAATGCTCATTTTGCGCCAACGTTTGTCACCGAGGCTTGTGCCGGATGAGCGCTTATTATCAACTGCTCGTTTCCACCTTTCGGGTTACAAATTCGTACCCGATGTGTACCCAATTTCAACAAGAATCACCAGCTTTACTGGTTCATCAGTGAGGTAACCCCGTCGCATGGAAGAGAGTTACAACTTCAGTCAGGTAGACCTTGAAGGTAAGAACCTTGGAGAACTACAAGATCTTGCCCGAGAGATGGGCATTAGCGGTCCTGGGACCACACGGCGTGAAGAGATCATCGGTCGTCTAATGCAGTCTCAAAACGAAAAGGGCACTGTGTTGCAGCAGAAAGGAATCCTGGAAATACTCCCTGAGGGTATGGGCTTCCTCCGACGCAACAACTATTCGCCCAACGCAGAAGACATATATGTCTCACAAACTCAGATCAAGCGGTTTGGGCTCAAGACCGGTGATGAGGTTTCGGGACTGGTTCGTCCGCCAAAAGACTCGGAGAAGTATTATGGCCTCCTCCGTGTAGAAACAGTAAATGGCGTGGATCCGGAAGTAGCGCGTAATAGGGTTAATTTTGACGATCTTACACCCATTTATCCTAATGAACGGTTAGTGCTAGAAACCACACGCACAGAGATGATTGGCCGTATAATCGACCTGATTTGCCCCGTGGGCAAGGGGCAGCGCGGTATGATTGTTGCGCAACCCAAGGCCGGTAAAACCACCATACTAAAAACCATTGCGAATGCAGTGGCCACCAACCATCCGGAATGCATCCTTATCGTCTTACTTCTCGACGAACGCCCCGAAGAGGTTACAGATATTCGCCGAAGCGTTAAAGGCGAGGTAATAAGCTCAACATTTGATGAGACACCTGAAAACCATATGCGTGTTGCTGATATGGTGTTGGAACAGGCGAAGCGTCTTGCTGAGAGCCGTAGAGACGTGGTGATTCTTATGGACAGCCTAACTCGATACACACGTGCATCCAACCTCACCGTCAATCCAAGCGGTAGAACCTTGGCGGGCGGCCTGGATCCCGCAGCGCTTTACCGACCGAAACGTTTCTTTGGTGCGGCGCGTAACATAGAAGAGGGCGGAAGCCTCACCATTTTGGCAACTGCCCTGGTGGAAACGGGTAGCCGAATGGATGACCTCATCTTTGAGGAGTACAAGGGTACAGGTAATATGGAGGTAGAGCTGGATCGCGGTCTTGCCGACCGACGTATTTTTCCGGCAATTACCCTTAAATCCAGCACCCGACACGATGAGCTTCTTTACGACACCGATACCTACAAGCAGATTACTACACTTCGCAGACTTCTACATGGCCTGGATCCAAACGAGTCGACGGAGATTCTACGGTCGAGACTGATGCACACGAAATCAAACAAAGAGTTCCTTGCGGTCGTACAGAGCACGTTTAAGAAAGACGTCGATTAGGGTAACAAGGCAAACGAGTTGGAGAACGATTTCGACAATCTATTTGATGGAATGGGTTTCGGAGGTGATCCCTCCGATCCACGTTCTGGGGAGTGGTACGAACGGAAATCAAATCCCCAGCATGCAATCAAGGAACTAGAAGTACACGTTGTTAGCGTATTTGAGGCGATTGCTCAAGCAGAAGACAAGCCGGAGGAACGCCTCTCTGTAGAGTATTTTGTTCTTCTACAGGACAACTCCGGTCGTCAATTCCGTATCATGGTAGTCCCGGAAATGGCTAGTGCCATCCATATGGCTCACCGGCACATTACCCCAGACCGTCCACTAACCCACGACCTGGCCAGCACGATAATTGAGCGATTGGGGGGTAGCGTGGATAGGGTGGTAATCGACGATCTACTACAGCTCACCTACTACGCCAAAATCGTGATTAACCAGGGCGAGCGCCAGATCGAACTCGATGCACGCCCAAGTGACGCCATAGCGATTGCATTACGATGTAAGGCGCCAATCTATGCTGCAGAGACGGTACTTGAGGCAAACGATAACCAGGAGTAGCTACCCAGTGGCTGCTAGTCCTCTGTGTGGGTCGGCTATACAGTGAAGATAACTGGGCATTGCACAAACCATTCACCATCAGTGTACTGCCAGATTTAACCATTTCGTAATTCTCCTCAAGCCTCACGCTATTTTCGTCAGCGCACGATAACGCGCTTATTAGCAGCGTAACCGTCAGGGGCCGCCTAATGCCACCTTGCCCTCGATGTGTAGCTATGTGCACCAAACTCGACAGATCATCACCCCAGGGTAAGCGCATAGTACTGCAGTATTTTAGAGTGCTCACTCGATCACTAGAGACCGCACTCACCGTGCACGAGACACTTCACAAACCACACACATAGTAGTTGCCATACACTCCTCACGCGTCGCTGGAGTAGAGCAACCAAAACGATCATTTTTTACATAACAGACATTATCGGACGTTACGGCACGTAATAAAAATCCCTCAGCCAAAACTGAGGGATTTTTACTTTTTAACTTATGCCTTCTAGGTATGAGTTACATGCCCATTGAAGCCAGGCTCGGAAAACGATTGGCGCAGAGGTATCTCTGGCACCGACCGTTCAATCTCTGTAATTTTACTGTAGCAATCGGAAAGCACGTCCTCAATGTCACGCATATCCACGTCACTATTACGAACGGGTCGTTTTGACGCCCGCCATAGAGCGACCGCCGATACCGCCGCGATCCCGGCCAGAGCAGCTGCGCTACAGGCTAAAACGATCGCCCCAACGCGCTTATTTTCGTCGATATCGTAAATGTCCGCCATCGTCTTAATCCAGCAGTAGGTTAACCTAAGTCAACCACGCCTGAGTCAGTATCATTAAGTGAACTGAGAATTCTCTTAACGAATGAAATGAGTTCCAATGGATTGAACGGCTTGGTAAGGTAGCAATCCACACCTGACGACCAG
>JAJYCW010000036.1:0-842 GCA_021777995.1 bacterium | reverse complement strand
CCAGCCTCTAAAGACATCCGCGTCTTGAGCCTTGGCGGTCAACATGATGACCGGAATGTCCCTGGTTACAGGATTCTTTCGGAGTTCCTGCAGTACCGAAAAACCGTCCATATAGGGCATCATAACGTCAAGCACAACGAGATCAGGCCGCTCAGACTCCACCTTCTCAAGGGCTTCTTTGCCATCGTACGCCGTTACTACTTCGTAACCCGCGCGCTGCAGGTTAACTTGTACCAGACGCACAATATGACGCTCGTCGTCAACTGCCAGTATTTTCTTGGCCATTTGCTTCAAGTCCTCAATACGGGGATGGTGACCCGCTATGTGATGAAATTTTTCTCGCACCCCCAGCGGTTTCGCCAGAACTTTGGACGGTACCAGTGAGCGTACGGAACGCACAGAAGTATAGCACAACGGTTACGGACTGTCAATTTGCTCGCGATTGTATCGTGTAAGTTTCCCTACGACCTCGGATCATTACTTCCTTCTGCATGATACATATGACGGCTTGCCGCCTCCTGAACCGCCTTTGCCAAAGACCAGTCTCTCACTACCTGGTAAGTTTTGCCTAAGACACTCTCCAGCGCTGCCATGCACTCGCCTAACGTAAAAGTAGGTCGTGTTGGATCTTCCTTGTAGATCGAACGGAATCTCGCAATCCCCGGCATCTGCTGCACCTTAACAGCGCGCAGCGAAACTTGCTGCAGCACATATTCATGTCGAATAATCAGCGCAGCGCCCGCTGCTTTGTCATGTCTGTTGGCAAAAACCAGGTCGGCCTCCGTTACTTTACGAAAGCAGTCGAAGTGGTCGCTGCCGACATCGCCGTGAGATGCGGCAGC
>JAJYCW010000160.1 GCA_021777995.1 bacterium | reverse complement strand
TTTCACCCACCCCCCGCACCACGATGGGTTTTCCTGGTGCACCACTGTCCCGTAAGTTTACGGTTTCATGAATAAGAGGACTGCGTACTTCAACAACATCACCTGGTTTAAGATGAGGTAATGATGCAAAGGAAGGATAATGTTCACCTTTACCCACTTTGTAGATGGTTGTACTGTCGGCCATAGCCGCGGCATTTATGGCTGCAGATCCAAATACTAGGCCAGCAGACAGGAACTTCCTACGGCTGAGAGACTCTCTCATGTGAGCCGTCGCAACCAATGTCAACCATTTCTTCATTCGCTCTTCACCGTAATAGCACCTTTTGAGGTTTGTAGCAGCAACTGTGGCGGCGGCGGGCCGTTCGTAAAATCTGGGGGCAGGCTTATATTTCCCGAACCAGCTTGAGCATTGAGTCCCCCAGCATACCCGTGATTCAGTACCACGTAAAGGTTGCCACTCCCTGATTGTATTGACGAGCGGACAGACGAATTAAGGTCTTTATCGTTCACAAAAATATCGCCGGTGGTGGTTGTTGCCTGAATTTGCGCGGCATCGCCGCTAAATGTAATAGACCCACCGCCACTGTACAGTGTTGCTGCGTAAGGTTCATCTGCCTCACCCGTGGCAACAGTTATGGTGCCGTGATCTGTTTTGACGTCCAATAAACCACCAGGATGCTGGTTTGTGATATCAATGTCCCCAAAGGAGGTGCCCACCGCAAGAGAGCCACCGGTTACAGAAGCTGTAACATTACCCTTGTCGGAAACCGCTGTTATATCTGCAGAAGTGCCTTTGAATGCAATATTCCCATCCGACGAACGAACATCCAACGTTATACTTGGTGGAACGTGAATGACATAGGTCAGTCGACTGACAAGGTACTGAGGGACGTTAGGAATCCCACAGGCCAATGTGACGTCAGAACCATTGCGCGTTCCCTGCATCCACCCGCTGGATAATAGCATGCTTCGTTCCTGCGGCGTGGTATCAACCAGGTACCGCGTAAGGATTACCTTTATGAGCGAGTTGTCTGACGCGGGCACAATCATCACATTACCAGAAACCAGTACAACGTGAAGAGTGCGTACTGAAAACGCATCCATTGTATTGGTTGGCCCTTCGTAAAGGGAGGGCTGGTTATTGGGTGGATGCGATATGGTACCGAACTGCTTTGGCCGTTCGCTCTTATAGGTTGAGGGACGAACCGCTACCGCGGGCTGCAAATGTCTTAACCGACTATTGTTACGGGCTAATTTACGCTGTGCTGAGTCTGAATTGTGCGCGGTTTGCAAGAGTAACAGACGGCGGTGCTGTGAAAACCAACGGGCACCGTAGCGCACCATCCCCAGGCTCGCGGCTATAAGCAGCCAGAAGATAACGATAATTTCAACAGGATGCAGCTGTTTCAGAACCGATTTGTATCGCGCGTCCATAGGCATCCCAAACGAAGATCAGCGGAGTCCCACTTAATTGTGATAAAACTTTGAATGCATAAGATCTGACTAAGCTATTGCACTGGTAGCTGGCACGCCCCAAAGCGGGAAAACATTGCAGCCCCACATCCAACGAGCGCACAAATTAACTGCACCGCCAGTGCAAACCCACCCAGTCCCAATATACCTGCAATAATGTTAATACCTAAGGTTAGACTTAGACCTCGAGCAGCATTCCTGAACCATGTAGCGGGGGTTGGCGCAGTACGTTCAAGATTTGCACCAAGGGTAGCCATGGAGCAGACCCAGCCAAAACCGAGGAAGAGGAGAAGAGTTCCGCCGACTGCCGCCTTAAGCGGAAGGAACAGTAATCCAATAGGCAGGTGCACCAACCAGGTGGAGCTTGCAAAAAGCAACCCCAAGCCTGCAACAGCGGCACCGCCCGCCAATCCGAATGTGATGGGTTTTCGCTTAATGTTCACACTAACATTGCGTGCCGCCCGACCGAATACGGCACCGATAAGACCGGCAAAACCAAGCCCCAGGGCCCACAATACAAACTGACCTAGCATGAACTGTCCGAATCCGGTTGCGTGATGCGTTACGCCCCTAAAGTTGCTGCTTGGCAAGGCAGCGGCATACGAGGCAACCCCCCCGGATCCACCGGAAAACCCTGATATCGAAACGTGGGCTGAGAACGTCCCGGTATGAATTCCAGGCGCGCCGAATGCCGCACCGCACGCCAGTATAACAAACAGGGCGACGGTGACCACCAGTTTAACCCGATCCAAACGCATCCTCGTTGTCAAAATCCTGTATACCCCGGTATTCGCCGCCTCATGAACCAGGCAGCAGCACAAATGAGCGCAAGATCAAACACATACCCCGCAACCATGGCTGGGCTTGCAGCAAATGCAGCGGCAGCACCTTCAACGATATTCGTTAGTACGGCTGCGGCTAGCGTAACGGCCCATCCCAATACAGGAACGTGCAGCGTTAAATGCCCCAGGCTACTGATCGCCTGGCTGGCGACCTCAAAATTGGCTCCCATCGCTGTACGACACCAAGGCATCGCCATGATACCAATAACTACGAGTAGCGATATGATTGTCGATCGCAGATTTATCTGGTGGCTGGAAGCAGAGGTGCTGGAACGTAGGTTTTGGCGTTCGACTGCGTTCAATGAGAGAGAACTTGTTCCGGCTTGCCCGTCGGCATCGGTTTGTGATTGGTTAGCGGTCGGATCAGACGTGGTAGAGGCTGGCCGCAAGGAGCGCGATATGATGTCATTGTGCACCGTTGCAGCAAAATCTAGGGGAGGTTCAAGCAGCGGCAGCCGTTCGATGGATGCTACCACCTGCTGCAGCTGGCGGAATTCCCGCTTGCAGGAACTACATACAGCCATATGCCCGTGCAGGGCGACCGCCTCATCAGGTCGTACGCTTCCGTCATCCTCAAGCAAGTCCGGGAGGCGTGAGCGCACTCCCATGCAGAGGTTCGAAACCTGCTCACTATATGCGAGAGGTTGATACCTGGGAGCGCTTTGAGCGTCTTCCCGGTTGGGTTCAAATCGATTTTCCATCGTTTATCACTTCCAGAAGCGGGCCTAATCGTTCCCGCAGCATCTCTCTGGCACGAAATAGATGTGTTTTCACCGTGCCAGACGGCATCTCCAATTTATCAGCGATTTCATCCACACCCAGGCCCTGTAGGTGGCGCATTACCACCACAACCCGGTACCTATCGGGGAGGTTCATAACCTCGCGCTGCACCACATTCTGCATGTCAGCAAGACAAGCAGCAGCTTCTGGTGCCTGCATACGGTCGTCTGCCACTGGCTCACGACCCTCGGATCGTTCTACATCCAGTGACAACGTCGACTTTTTCTGGCGCGACCTCATAAGGTCTATACAGAGGTTGGACGCAATTTTGTAAAGCCATGTTAGAAAGCTGGCATCCTGGCGAAAGGATCCAAGTGCGCTGTATGCACGCAAAAACGTATCCTGCGTCAGGTCACATGCATCGTCTGCATTGCCCAACATCCTGTACACCAGGCTGTAAACCTGGCGCTGATATTTGCGCATGAGGCAATCGTAGGCTGAGGTTGTGCCTGCCAGCGTCTGCCGCACGAGTTCTGCGTCTTCGTTTTCCACCAGCGTGATCGTCCTGATATCCCCCTGTTCGCCAGTACCGTTCACAATCATTACGGAAAGACAAACGATGAGGTTTCACACATTGGCGGCCCATTTGACTATTCCTGTTAAGCAAAAGTTCGGGCAGGCCGGTTCGCCTGCCCTAAGGATACCTCTATAACAACTGATTCAAACAGCTTTACATTTTGTGATGTGCCGGTGTTAGGTACTTCCCAAGATCTGGCGGAAGCAGTACCCCGTTGATCACATGTATCACTCCGTTAGAGCACTCGATATCGGTCTTGATCACCTTGGCATGGTCTACAAATACGCCTTTACTACTGTGATGTACAATTATCGGCGTGCCCTCCACCGTCTTTACCTTGGCCCCATTCTTGAGCTTCAATACAGTGGCAGCCTCCACTTTACCAGGTAGCACATGGTACGTGAGGATGGCAACCAGCGCCTTTTTGTTGGCAACTATCGCGTTAAACTTGGCATCGCCAACTTTCTTCTCTAATGCTCTAAATGCGGCGTTAGTAGGAGCAAACACGGTAAACGGTCCAGCGCTCTTAAGTGTCTCAACAAGGCCAGCTGCCTTAACTGCCTTTACCAGGATTGAGAAATGTTTATTTCCCGATGCGGTGGACACGATATCGGAATCTGCGCGGGCGGATACCGTTGCCAGTCCCATTGATCCCGCGAGTGCAGCTAAAAGAGCAAATGTTGCAATGCGCCTCATATTGGTTATTACCTTTCCTGTGAATCGGTTTATCAACTGTCTTTGTTGCAGTGAAGCCCTGATCAACCTGCCGGCAGGACTTCCACTTAGGTTACGACCACAATATATCACTGGTTCCTGATATGTTACGTTTCTACAGTGCATAACCAAACAGCAGCAGTAAACCCAACAACAGGAGAGCGACGCCAGCCGCTCCTTCAGCTCTTTCTGCAAAGCGCGCAGAAAGTTTGCCGCCAAGGCATAGTCCCAAAAGTGTTAGCAAAAGCGCCTGTATCGCGATCACTATAGGCAGCCACCGTTCCACGGCGCCCGAGAGCCCAACACCAAAACCCGCAGCAAGTTCGTCGATGCTAACTGCCAGGCCCGCGCCTAACAGGCTTATGCCGGTCATATTAGATGTTCGCTCTGCACGTTCTTCCGCCTCCTCCTGAAGTTCCTCAAGCGACTCATTCCACTCGGAGACTGCCTCCCGAATCATCAGGATGCCTACAACCAGCAGTACAACACCTGCCGCCCTGTCGCCCCATTGGCCCACCAGTCGTGCAGCAGCGCCGCCCAGCAGAAGGCCCAAAACTGGCATGATTCCCTCAAACAGTGCAAAAATAACCCCCACTCGCAGCCATCTAGACCTATTTAAGCCGCCAGCACCTAGCCCTACCGACATTGCGAACGTATCTATGCCTAGCGATAGCACAAGAAGAGTTAGCCACATGAAGGCATTCCTTTCAGGCGATTGGTGGTCTGGATAAACATAGCGGTGGTACAAGGCGGTCTACGCACACGGTGGTAGTTTAATTAGTCTGTTATACCACTAATTCACTTGTGCGGTTGCCTGGGCCATGGCGACGCAGGATTTCTTGTTTGTCGTGGATAACATGGTAACAAAACCCAATTTGAGGAACTATGCAAGCTATTGCTGACTTATTGCGCAGGCTATTTCGTGCGCGGGAGGCAGGGGTCTCGGTATTCCTGGTCATGGCACTTGTGGCGGCCGCAATACTTGCTCCCCGTTTTTATTCGCTGCAAAACCTGCGGAATCTATTGTTGGACACACCGCTGGTTGTAACCGTTGGAATGGGGATGACCGCGGTGATAGTATGCCGACAGATCGACCTTTCCGTTGGCTCTATAGTTGCAGTAAGCGGTATGGCAGTTGGCGAGATCTACCGGGCCCATCCTTCCATGCCGACGCCCATCGCTATGGCAGTGGGCGTTGCAGTGGGCGCTCTGCTAGGTCTAGGCAACGCACTACTGGTTACCTACCTTAAGGTACCGTCTATTATCACCACTTTGGGAACCATGAGCATATACCGTGGTCTCGCATTTGTGATCGGCGGCGGGCGGCAGATTAATCCTAATGACCTTCCCGCACACCTGGTTTCCCTCTCTATTAGTTCCCCTGTGGGGATACCCTATCTCGCCTTGCTCGCCCTCGTCATCTTTCTGCTCACGCACGTTTTTCTCAGCATGTCACGAATGGGACGAGCGATCTACGCAACGGGAAGTAATCCGGATGCTGCACGGCTAAGTGGCCTTCCCACTGAGGGTATAGTAGCAGGTGCGTTTATAGCGTGCGGTGCGCTTGCTGGCCTGGCAGGGATAATGTATGCAAGCAGGTTTGGCTTTGTAAATCCCGCACAAACAGGAAACGGATTTGAGCTGCAGGTTATAGCCGCTACGGTGATTGGAGGCACGCAGGTAACTGGGGGGAGCGGTACTGCCGTGGGCACGCTGCTGGGCTGCATCTTACTTGCCGCCATCGTCAATATCCTCACGGTAGCTCATCTGTCTGGTCGGTGGCAGTTAGCGGCATACGGAGCCATCATACTCGTGGCTATCGTCTCAGACGGTGCGGGTCGACTACAGTCGACACCGGTGGTCTCATGACGATCAAGAAGCCTACATGGAACCACCAATTCACGCTTGTGTTATTGGTGGCGCTCTCATTTGTAATTTCGGCGCACCTTTCACGGCACTTTTTGGATCCAGCCTATTTACTAACCGCGACCACGAATTTCGTAGAGACTGGCTTAATGGCTCTGGCCATGACTGTTGTGATACTCGTAGGAGAGATCGACCTTTCGGTTGCGTGTAATCTAGCACTTACAGCGGCACTTACTGGGGTTTTATGGTCGCACTATAGCTGGCCGCTTCCACTTGCCTGTTGCATGGGCCTTACGGTATCAGCCATGGCAGGCCTGGCCAATGGGTTGCTGGTTACACGCCTCAAGCTGCCGTCGTTAACAGTTACCCTGGGCTCTATGGCGCTGCTGCGTGGCGCCGCACAGGTCCTGGTTGGTGACCGGTCTATTACGGGCTTTCCAGACTGGTTTGCAGGCGTGGATCAGCGAGTTGTCGGTCCGTTTCCTGCCATTACACTGCTTCTCGCAGCTGCAGCAGTAGCATGGTGGGCGTTCCTAACGCGATCCGTGAGGGGTCGCATGACCGAAGCAGCGGGCTCCAATCCTGCAGCTGCCAGGCTCAGCGGGGTCTCTGTGGATGGCATTAGAACGCGTGCTTTCGTGATATCTGGCTTTATAGCGGGCCTATGCGGCCTCATGATGATGTCGCGCGTGGGTGCCGCACGGTGGGATATGGCACAGGGCCGTGAACTCGACGTTATCACCGCGGTTGTGCTGGGTGGTACCGACATCAGCGGGGGCCAGGCTTCCATACCGGGCACCATGCTGGCACTGCTGCTCATTGCCGTGATGCGCACAGGAATGGGACTTGCAGAAATCAACCCTGAAACCCAGCACGTTGCTGTGGGGATTTTACTAGCCGCTTCTATCGCCGTTCCAAATCTCTTAAAAATGCGTACGCGCCGTAAAGCCGCGCTCGCGACCTAGCTATTGAGGAGAACATTGCCGCAATGAAAACAAACAGAATGGGTATGGCATTCGGCATTGCTGCCATGACTGCCACGGTTTTTGGTT
>JAJYCW010000035.1 GCA_021777995.1 bacterium | reverse complement strand
CAAAGTTGTATTGCACAAAGCGATCATATCTGCCACCCGACCGTTGGCGTTGTAGAGAGTAGCAAGGCTGTGAAGTACTGTACCATCGGTAGGATGTTCCTGCAACAACTTGGCATATATTGCCGCTGCACCATTGATATTACCCTGCACGCCAAGCCGCTGTGCAAGTTGGGCCCTCAATGTGTATCGTTGCGAAGCGGTTATGGTCGGATTTGCAATCACATTAATCAGTACAGTATTCGCCTGGAGCTTCTTGCCTTGAGCGTCCAGAGCACTGACGTATCGCGTTTGGACATCTACGTTTGCAGGATTTGCAGAGGCAATTCTTTTCATGAGCGCAAGTCCATCTGATGTGTCACCCGATGCTGCCTCAGCGCCTTGTAGCGCAAGGAGCGCCGCAACATTAGTTTGGTGCGAACGCTCGAACACCGATGCGAACTGTTCAGCTTGTGAAGTCTCGTGCAATGAAGTGTAATAGTTTAAGAGTGCCTCAATCGCGGTACTGTTATAGGGAGACGCCGCAATAGTTGCATTCAGGTAATGCAGAAAACCAGTGTCATCTCCCTGTAATTTGTAAATATTTCCCAAATCAGCATAAGTCTGAAGGCTATCGGGGTGAAGTTTGAGCTGATCCAGCCTCACGTTCATCGCCTGATTGTACTGCTTCAGATGCGTCAGGATGCTTGCTTTCTTATCGAGCACCCAGTACATCTGTGGCTCTGCTTTGTATAGCTTGGTGTAGTCCGCAAGTGCCGCGTTCCAGTCGCCTGCAGCCTCTTCTGCAGCCGCAAGTGGTTCAATGACCTGCGGATTATCTGCGTTAGATACCGCCAACTGTGCGTACACTGCCACTGCCTTTGCCGGCATCTGGTGGCGCTGGTAAAGTTCCCCCTCCTCTAACAGATACCGTAATGGAGATCTATCGCGTTGAGAGGCGAACACCAATTGCTGGGCAGCAGCGGGTACATTTCCCTGTGCCTCATAGATTGAGGCCAGCTTAGCATGAACATCGGCATCAAGAGGGCGAGCGGCGGCAAGGGTGAGTAGCTGCGACACAGCTTTATCAGGCTGCTTAAGCTCCTGGTAGATGCTGGCCGCCTCGTAGTACGGAGTAGATCGAATCGGCTGGCCATTCGCCTTTTCATAAACCTTATCGTCCTTTTCGGCACGGAGCAGGTACGCGAGTGCTTTGTGCAGATGGCCGCCTGCACGAGAAAGTGAAGCTAGACCCTGCAGCGCCGTTAGACGCCACACCTCACGGCTTGCACGGATGATGACGCGCTGGTTAGCAGGTACATCTGCCGCCATCGGATCCAGGGCGAGAATGTCGTTATAGTACTCAGTAGCGACAGCCGGCTGCTTCGCCTGAACGTAGTCGTTAGCCTCTGCTAAAACCGAGTCGCCATCCCCTGGCAGAATGGTAGTTAACCGATGATATTCATTAGCAGCCTTCAACCAATCAGACGTAGCCTCATACATCTTGGCTAGCTGCTGATAGGATACCGGATCGCGCGGCACTGCTTTTTGGTAGTCTTTCCATGCCGATATCGCACCAGCACGATTAAGCTGCATCATACAGACATCTGCTACACCAAATACTGCGGTGCGGTCCGTTGGATCCTTTTGCAGCCTTGACTGATAAATGGCAAGAGATCGTTTGAAGTGCCCCGTTAATCTCAACATGTCGGCAAGCTGATAATCTAGCGTGGTATCGGCGGGTTGAAGTTGATGGGCCTTCTGGTATGCGTCCTCTGCCAGGTCGATGTACTTGCCCCGCACCAGGGGGTTGTACACGGCCATCGCGGCCCGGCTGTAGCATTTGAGAAGTTCCATGTAAACACGCGGATCTTTCGGTGAGAATGCGGTCTTGGCCTTTTCAAGTTGCGCTGCCGCGCCAATGTAGTTCTGCTGTTTTTCTAAGAGTAGCCCGTAATTGAAGTGCGCAACGGGTAAGTTATCGTGGTACCTGAACAGGTGGATATAGTCGCTGGCCGCTTGCTTTGCCATGCCAAGTTGCTGATGCAAAAAGGCGATGGCGAACAACATGTTCTCATTGCGCGGGTCCAGAGGGAGCGCAGCAATGTAGGCGTTGGCAGCTCCAGTAAGGTCACCGCCCTGCTGAAGTATTTGCGCGAGCAACAGGTGTGCCTGCAGGAAATGTGAATCAGCCTTAATAGCCGCGAGTGCCTCTGTCTTGGCCTGAGGTAGATGGTTCAACTGCAGAAGCGCAACGCCATAATTGTAGTGTGCCTCAACATTACCTGGAACCAGTTTCACGGCTGCATTGTAAAAGTGGGCTGCCAGTGCTGGGTTACGGCGGTGGCCTGCAACATTCCCGAGTGCCATTTCAGCAGATGCGCGTTGAGAGGGCGTAAGTTTCAGGTTAAGGGCCTTTTCGCCGTATGTCTCGGCCTCGTCATCACGTCCCAAAATCGCATCAATCCGTGCGAGCCGCACTACGGCGTCAGCATCACCAGGATCAATGGTTATCACTGAATGCAAGACTCTTGCGGCTCCGGCGAGGTCTTTTTTACGCGCATAAAGATTGAACAGCTGCTCATAGCCCTGAAGCAATGCACTAGTCCCGGCATGTTCCTTGCGAGCCAACTGGATAAAGGCGTGAAAGCCGTTTAGAGCCTCGGCATTACGGCCCTCTTTCTCGGCCTTCGCCGCACTGTTGTATACCGCTGCAAGGTGAATCTGCTGGGGGGTCAATTGTGGCGGATGAAGGTTACGCTGACCTATTGGCGGCGCGGCCAATGTGGACGAAGGAACCGTAATGCAACCTGTCGTGGCAAATAGAGCTATCGCGTACGATGCCGTGAGGCGTAATCGATTCATATCTCTCCCTGCTGTGATCAAACCATAGATCAGATAGAATTGTGGCGAATGCACGGCGATGTTGTCAATACTCAACAATTTGGTTGACTATTGGTCATGCCTAAGGTATTCTCATCTCGTTTTCATAACTTACTGCAACTAGAGGAGAAATAGTTGACGGAGTCTTCATCCCAAACTGTCGAAGCGAGTTCCAAGGGCCCCGTAAGCTTGTTCGGAAACGTCGCCGGCGCTCTGGCGCCTTTCTCATTTTTATTGCTGCTTAGTCTCATTCTCTGGCGAATGTCGCCAGTATTCGCGACAGTCGGAAATCTGCAGAATATAGCCATACAATCCGCGGCAGTATGTGTGCTGGCCTGTGGGCAGACTATCGTGATCATCAGTGGCAATATCGACCTTTCGGTGGGTGCAATCATGGCGTTTTCGGCAGTTGCAGTAGCTATCCTCTTTCACGGCCAAGTGGTTAACCCCGTAGAGATCGTCGCTGCGGCGTGCGCCATTGGCTTGCTCGTTGGCGTCATCAATGGTCTCATTACCGCAATCAGCTCGATTCCGTCCTTCATAGTAACCTTGGGCGCCCTCAGTATCGTTCACGGTGCCGCCGGCGTGATTTCCGGCTCGCTAGATCGCTCAATTCCTGCAGGGCTTAGCCGCTACGCCAACGGACAGCTCTTTGAAACACCCACTCGGTACGGAATACCCTACCCTGTTGTTGTTGTCATTATCACTGCAATCGCGATACATATCGTTCTTTCACGTACTACCTGGGGCCGAAAGGTGTATGCATTAGGCAGCAATGCCGAGGCTATACGGCTCGCTGGTATCAATACAAAAGTAGTTACTGTAGGCATATTTGCAATGGCTGGTCTGCTATCCGGGTTGGCCGGCGTGATCTCTATGGCGCATGCAGGTATAGCCTCTAAAGATGCCGGGCAGGGTATGGAGCTTTACTCTATCGCGGCAACCGTACTAGGGGGTGCATCCCTTTTCGGCGGTCAGGGCGGGGTTCCAGGGTCTATAATCGGTGCCGTGCTAATCTATACCATTCATAACGGATGTGAATTGATGAACTACAGTCCCGAGCTTCAGGAGATGGTAATAGGTATAGTCATTGTTGCGGCTGTGCTGTATGACCGCTACGGACCTGGTAAACAGAACTACGTAAAACGCTGATCATCATTCGCGATGCTGCTGGCCAATCAAACTGCCAGCAGCACCGGAGCCGCAACCATATCTGCTTCGCGCTCCCTAACCAGTACCGGAACGATCACCGAAGTATCCTGCTGCGCGCAAAACGCGACATCGTCTCCAAATCCCCTATCACAAAGGCGTCGTGCATGGTTGCCCGTCATCCAGGCGCGCAGCATGTTTGGCTCAGTATAGCTCAGTTTTCTTGCGGCAAGTGCGCTATCAGCCCATTCCAGGTTCACCTGGCCCGCAGCCAGCCGTGCGAACCGCTCAGCCATCAATCCAGCGGTTAGTGAATCCTCCAGGGTAAACTCCTCATCCGTACCCGAGCAGACGAACATTATATCCAGGTCTCTCTCAACTGCAGCATGCCATGCGGCTTCCACGCACGCCGTCAGATTCGTAACGGCTCCTAGGAGCACTACTGGTGCCGATGCAACGCTATTAATAGCCTTGGTACCATTGGTGGTCGACAGCACCGCAGGCTTGCCGTAGAAGTCGAGTGATGCGAATTCGGTAGGAGAGTTACCATAATCAAACCCTTCAACTCGAAAACCTTCCGATTCCCCGCACAGCGCAAACCCGCGCGATCGTGCATATTCTCGCGCAGTAGCGTGGTTACCGGCGACATAAACACGGGGGCAGCGCGAATCAAACAGTGCTACGACACACGAAGTTGCTCGTAGCGCATCGATAACAATACAAACTGAACTATCGACGTGGTTCGCCAGAACAGGCATAAACGCAACGCGGATCTTCATGATCGAATACGGCTCAATTCCCGCTTATAGTCTGCGGCATTAGCAGGATCCCAGCACCAAATATGGTATGTTGCCATCGTTGCCCGGCACGCAAGGATACCGGCAACAGTTGCTGCAGCTGCCACCGATGCTGCACTTTCGCGCTGACTTTCTGTAATCCAGTTAGACTGCACTACGAGGTTTGCTGTGATATCGGGAACAATTAGGCTGGTGCACCCTGCAGTGGAAGCAATTTCCGCGCTTGAACGTATCGCCTGAGTGATGATGGATGCCGATGTGCGCCTCTGAGAATCGAAAACCACAGCGAGAACAGTTTTGCTGTACCTGTATTTGCCTCCATCTGCAAGCAGAACCTTACCCTGAGCGAGGGGGGCGGACCTAAGTGCGGCATATTGTGCTCTATCCGCTCCGTGGTCTCGAATGAGCTTGGCCGCTCCAGTCACCATTTTCAAATCCGGACCCACGGGTGCTACCACGGCACTCTTGCCCCCAGCATATGGTCCTCTGGCCAATAGCGCAGGAAACTTTCGCGAGGTCACCCAGAGTAAGATAGTCTGGCCGTTTGCCTTAACGACCATCTCAGGTGTGAAAAATGGGCGCGCCAACTTCCATCCCTGTTTTAGACTCGTTGCCACTTCAGTACTAAGCTGCTGCATGTTTACCCCTCATTCAATCTATCAATCGGTAAGTCTACCAACAGGATGCAAATCGGCATTATCGCATGCCGTGCGACCTGCTTTCACCAAAGGTAGCCACTCTCCGTTCACTCTAACCTTCACAATGTCCGCCGTAAAGTCATTGGCTGTTCCATGCTCGGCACAGTTAGAGAAGAGTGCGCTGCCAACCCCGTACGTATCGACCGGAACCCCCATCCGTTCGAACTCTTCAATTCGTTGCGGCGTAAATCCACCGGTAGCTATTATCTTTATCTTTTTGCACCAGTTTTGGGCAAGCTCGCGTTTGTGCTCGGGTAACGTCCAGCCTTCCCAACAGCTGTCAATAGCACCACGGAGTGCAAAACAGAGCCTGGGATTCACACCGTTATCCAGCCGCGGATCACCCAGCGGCACAATCGACTGGTCCCGAAGCGTACCTGAAGTATCTGGCCGCACACCATAGAGCCGATATCTAAGTGCTTCCTCGTGCCGCCCTTCGTCTACCAGTTTGCTGTACTTATCAAACATCGCCCCCATCACTTGCCTCGTCGTTTCAATGCAGTCGTTGTGGAAGTCTATGAGGGCTATGCGAGGTATTGCAGGATGCATGTGAGCAGCAAAAGTCATCATGGTTTCCGCGGTGTCACCAAGAAAGCAGGCAATTGCCGCATGAGAAACTGTACCTCCGCCTGCGCCGCCCCACCAATCGCCTTGTTCATCGGTAGAAACCTGTGAAGAAGCGCTTCTCCCACTGTGGGCATTATAGGCCAGCACTGCAATGTGGTAGGCATAACCGTCCGCTGCCTGAACCTCATGAGCATCGAAGCGTGCTGGAAAAAAGAGAACGTCCTTGCCACGCGCGGCATGCAAAACATCATAAACATTGGTGGCGATGCGGGTACCACGGGTTAGCGCCCCGAGGGTCGGGGTCTCCAGCATGGCAAAATAACGGTATTTGCCGCGTACCCGTAACACGGGCTTTACATTCTTTGGATCGCCGTCGTAATACACCTTTACGCCATCATGAACAGCCTCTACCTGAAGAGTGTCGTATTTGTCTACCCAGTTTCCATCCTCATCAAAGTATCCGGTGGACGTCTGGAGCATCGCTAACGCTTTGTCTACGCCTGTCACAATGGAGAGGGGTTTCCGCCGTGTAAACCACTGCATCTCAACTTCTATGTCGCCAATTGCAGGGCAACTGGCCTGCGATAGGCTTATCATAGGATAATCGCCATCGTACGTATAAGCAATCGACGAAAGATGCGAAAGCAGGCTCACGATATTCTTAAAGTATTTGTCGCTATACCAACCTCGGCGCATGCGTTCTGCATCCAGTTTAAAGGTGCTGAGACCCAGCCGCTGGCCGTTGAAAACACTCATCTCTGCTCCTGCAAAAGTGCGTCAATTGTGGATTATGGCATATATCCACGCGGGTGTGAAATAAACACATTGGGTGCAGGCAGGCGTGAATTTGGAAAATCCAGGGTGAAGATGACACTTACTGCCGTAACACGGTATAATAGACTCGTATATCCGACTGAATTAGTCGGAGACCGTGCCGGTCGTATACAGGTGCATCATGCTGAGTTTGAGTAAAAAAACAGATTATGGCTTGTTAGCCCTTTCGCACCTTACCAAGCTAAAGGACGGTGAGGCCGCTAGTGCACGTGAGCTGGCCACAGAATACTCCATCCCTACAGAACTGCTTGCAAAAATAATGCAGCGCCTCGCCCGAGCAGATATTGTACGCTCCCTTAGCGGGCCATCTGGAGGATATCGACTCTCGCGGCCGGCTAATGAGATAAGTATTGCAAGTGTGATTGGCGCCATCGAGGGTACGACCGCCTTCACTCAGTGCACTAAGAGTGACGGGTCGGATTGCGATCAGATGACAAAGTGCACGATTAGAAAGCCTTTAGCGCACATTCACGCTAGAATTCTGCAGATGTTGAGTTTAATAACTCTCGCAGAATTTGATGAAACCGAAGTTACAACATACCCAGTCGTGTTAATGTCTCATGCTACAAAGCCACGCACGACACCCGCAAATGCCGCAGCACGGCCACAAAAATGAGGATTAACAGTCATGTCTGACACAGCGCTTAGTACAATTGAAGAGTTTGCCAGCAAAGAGTACCAGTACGGTTTTGAGTCCGATATTGCCTCTGACTCATTCCCCAAGGGCCTTAGCGAGGATGTTGTCCGAACAATCTCGGCAAAGAAGCAGGAGCCTGAATGGCTGCTCGAGTGGCGGTTGAAGGCCTATCGGCACTGGTTGACCCTTACGGAACCCACCTGGCCTCACGTCACCTACCCTTCAGTTGACTTCCAGGACATCATATACTACTCGGCCCCTAAGCCGAAAAAGACACTGAGCAGTCTCGATGAAGTGGATCCTGAGCTATTAGAGGTGTTTGCAAAACTAGGCATATCTCTGGACGAACAGAAGCGCCTCACCGGCGTGGCGGTGGATGCTGTGTTCGACAGCGTATCGGTCGCGACTACTTTTAAGGATAAGCTTGCAGAACTGGGAATAATCTTTTGCAGCTTTTCCGAAGCGGTCCGGCAATGTCCCGACATTGTGCGGCAATACCTGGGCTCAGTAGTACCGGCAGGAGACAACTTTTACGCCGCGCTTAATTCGGCAGTGTTCTCAGATGGATCGTTCTGCTACATTCCTAAGGGTGTGAGATGTCCTATGGAGCTGTCAACCTACTTTAGGATCAACGCCAAAGACACCGGGCAGTTTGAGCGCACTCTGCTCATAGCCGATGAGGGCGCGTATGTCTCCTACCTGGAGGGTTGCACTGCTCCAATGCGCGATGAAAACCAACTGCACGCTGCAGTGGTTGAACTAGTGGCAATGAAAGACGCCACCATTAAGTACAGTACCGTGCAGAACTGGTACCCTGGCGATAAAGATGGCAAAGGGGGAATTTATAACTTTGTTACTAAGCGCGGTAAATGTGAAGGCGATAACTCTAAGATCACCTGGACTCAGGTTGAAACCGGCTCAGCCATTACCTGGAAGTACCCTTCCTGTATCCTTAAAGGGGACAACTCTGTAGGCGAGTTTTATTCGGTAGCACTTACAAACCACAAACAGCAGGCAGATACGGGTACCAAGATGATTCATATTGGGCGCAACACGCGCAGTACCATCGTTTCTAAGGGCATCTCTGCTGGCAATGGTCAAAATACCTACCGTGGACTTGTACGCGTCAATCCTGGTGCAGAAGGTGCTCGAAATTACTCACAGTGCGACTCACTACTTATTGGAGATCGCTGCGGAGCCCACACCTTTCCTTACATTGACGTGCGAAACCCAAGTGCTCAGGTGGAACACGAGGCTTCGACCTCTAAAATAGGCGAAGACCAGATTTTTTATTGCAACCAACGAGGAATATCAACCGAGGATGCCGTCAACATGATCGTCAACGGCTTCTGCAAAGAGGTGTTTAGAGAATTGCCCATGGAATTTGCCGTGGAAGCACAGAAGCTTTTAGGTGTAAGCCTTGAGGGAAGCGTGGGTTAATCGGCACACTAGTGATTGGCGGTGCGAGAATTTAGGGGCACATGGCATAGCCACCCTATCGCGATGTGCCCCTGACTTAATAATTCTGCCGATCATTGCACCCGGGATCGCAGACTTGAGCGCCGCCTGAGGAAGGTTAAAGAGCTCAGCCCCATAACGGCCCCAAACGCCGCAATATTGAGTGGGTGCAATGTCAATGGCCGGGCTGCCCCTGGGCACCGTGTCATCACCGCCAGCATTTCAATGGAAGCGTTACTGCCACTCACTGAATAGTACCTGTGGGAACCGCAGTCAGGTATGGGAACTCCGACCCGCGCGGTGTCAGCTGTTATGGGTCCGGACATTACAAGTGACCCTGGGCAACCTGCACGGTTACTTGCCCAAAGCTCGTATCCGCAACCTGGCCCGGTACCAGTGAGGCGCACTCGGATGGATTGATTGTTGACGCTTCTAAGCCTCGACAGGTCAAGCTGCAAAAAAGCATGGCGCCCCACCGTATAGAAGTACGAGCGCGCCAAATGCCGGTTAGCGGCTGCGCGATACCTGGCCTGAGAAGTCGTGCTTGGTGCACCGGCTTGCGTTACGGTTCCAGTTTGCCATTCACCTTGAACGATATTCTCAAGCGTACCGCTACGTTCGGTGCGGAACTTCCTCACGGGTATGAACATCTGAGGTTTTCCTTGGTCACCCTGGGTGCCCGTTAGGGCGATTTGCCGAGAGCCCCATGTACCGGCGGTGATCCTTCCAGGCGGAAAAATCAACGCGTGAGACGAAGAAGCCTGTACCAGAAGCATCGTAACCATGCTGATTGTCTTCAGTAACGTCCTCACAATATCTTCTCCTTACGGGTAGCCTTACACGGAGGCAAGTCGTAAACCCAATGAGCTGCGATATCCTACTGGATACTTCAAATTAAAACAACCGGATATTTACGGGAGTTCGAGCAGCGTGGGCACTCCTTAGTAGCACAAGGTACTTAATTCCGCACACCTACGAGGGGGTCTTGCTGGTGGTAGACATGTTCGTGACATGGGGCAACAACAAGGCCCCGGTTTTGTCACTGTAGAGTGATACAGCAACAAAGCCAGGGCCAGGTGGGAGTTTAAGTGAACCTATTCGAACTTAGTCTATAACCTAGGCAACCTTTGAGGCGCGAACCCTTCGGCGACGCACCATCGATAAACCTCCGATAACCAGCAGACCGCTAAACCCTACACTTGTAGAGGCCTCGGGTACGGCTGGTGCATCAACCGATACACCGTTCTCAACTAGAACGTTACCCGATGACGCGCCAATGGAGTAGTAGTTGTAGGTTCCAAACTGAGGAGCCAGGAACGAGTTAATGAGATTACTGCCACTGTTGTCGGTAAAGCTTCTTAGAAGCGTACCAGGTGTACCGACGCTGTTGCTACCCCACACCGTGTAGCCTTCGCCCTGCTGAATGCTGCTCACGATGAAGTTGAGGTTGGTGTAATGCCCTGCAATCAGGTTAGACACGTCAAACTGAATAAAGTTATTCGTGCCGATCTCATTCTGTCCAGTTCGGTTCAACCCCAGACCAGTCTCATCGGTGGCGCCAGGGCCAGAATATTTGTTAAATAGATTAGTATCCTGTACGCTGCCTGTGTTCCAGACGCCGTTCACTACGTGACTACCCGTGTCGGTGTTGTGCGCGGTATAGCCATGCGCTTTAAGGGCCAGAGTATTGGTTGTGTCAAAATAGGTGTGGGAAGCGCTTCCCACGTTGCCTTGATTACCCGAGGTTGCAAATACCCAGCTGTAGGTTTTTGCTTGGGCGGTCATCGCCACCGTAGAACCAAGTGCAACGGCGGACATCACGATCAAATTGCGAAAATTGCGCATCTGTTTTAGTTTCCTTCTGATTCCAACAGGTTTGTTCACACAAATTGAATAACTTGTTTCCATCGACGGTTAATTGTGCGTTGGATAACTTTAACTTTCACTGGTAGTATACAGACTGCACAGAATAGCCACCAATGGCACAATTACGGTATTGTGGCAATCAAAAGCTTATTCAGGTAGAAATAGTAGTACGATGCGATGGTCCTGCCAATATCATGCCCGATCAGCTTCCATCAACTCCATGCTTTGCCCTATTTGCACGATGAAACTTGTGGTACAATTTAATCGTATATCCGACTGAAATTGTCGGAGATTCAAATGGTCGCCAATTCCATATGTCTGCCAGGTGATATTGGCGAGCAATAGAATGAGGAGAGTTTGATCGTATGAGCTTGCTCGATATTCGCGGATTGAAGGCCTCCGCTGGCGCCAAGGAGATCCTAAAGGGTGTAAATCTCACCATTAACGCCGGTGAGGTACACGCAGTAATGGGCCTGAACGGGTCCGGTAAGTCTACACTAGCAAACGTGCTTTCGGGCAAAGATGACTATGAAGTAACTGGCGGTGAGGTACTCTTCGAGGGCAAGGATCTACTTGAGATGTCGCCCGAGGAGCGATCGCGAGCAGGACTTTTTATGGCTTTCCAGTATCCGGTAGAGCTTCCCGGAGTTAACAACACCTACTTCCTTAAAGCCGCTCTCAATGCTGTACGTAAGGAAAACGGCCAGGAACCATTGGACGCCATGGACTTCATGAAGCTGGTTCGCGAAAAGCTGAAGATTCTAGAAATTGGCGAGGACCTGCTGAAGCGCGAAGTAAATGTAGGCTTTTCTGGCGGCGAGAAGAAGCGCAATGAGATCTTCCAGATGGCGGTGCTTGATCCCCGGCTTGCCATTCTTGATGAAACAGACTCTGGCCTCGATATCGATGCACTGCGTGCGGTAGGAAGTGGAGTTACCAAACTTCGCGACGGTAAACGCGGTATTGTCGTTATTACACACTATCAACGGCTGCTAAACTACATCGAGCCGGATTATGTGCACGTGCTGATGGATGGTCGCATTGTAATGTCGGGAACACAAGAGCTAGCCTTAAAACTTGAGGCAGAAGGTTACAGCTGGTTGGAACAGCAAGTTAGAGCGGCAGCGGCGGTTTAGGAAAGGGCGAGCAAACAGAATGTCAAAAGAATTACACACTGCCGATTGTCCATTTCACGCCGATCTTGAGGCATTTCTGCCGGACCAGCTTGGGGAACCCGGCTGGCTTTCTCAGCTGCGGACTCGAGCCTGGAACGCCTGGCAGGCCAGTGGTTACCCCGTAAAGGGCGATGAGGAGTGGTTGTTTACGCCTATCTCTGCCATTACTGAAACTACGTTTACGCGGCCAACAACAGTCGACGCGGAAGTGTTTCACGCAGGAACGAAGCGCCTGGCACTTCCGGCAGCACTTAAACCAAGCGTAGTATTTGTGAATGGTTTTGCACTTGAATCGGAAACGTCGGCTGCTCAATTCGTTCAACGGCTGAAGGATTATAACCTCAATCCAACTGGGCTACCGCGTCTTGGAGATCTGGTCTCCGAGTCAAGCGGTGGATTTGCAGCCTTGAATACCGCGTTCGTCGAGGACGGAGCGGGTATCGTTTTGCCGGAGGGTGTTACGGTTGCTGAGCCCATTGTAATACTTTATGCAAACGGCGGCACCGGCGCGCCCTTTGTAAACCTTCGTTCACTGCTATCGGTTGGGCGCAACAGCAGTGCCACTATTATCGAGATCTACACGGGCGGTGCCAACGAGAAGTATTTCTCCAACGCCGTTACTGAGGTGCACCTTAATGAAGGAGCGCAACTCACACATGTTCGTATCAACCTTGAGAGTAACCAGGCCGCCCATATTGGGAACACCGTCATTCAGATGAAGCGCGATTCAGTGTTGAGCTCGCACAACATCGTTTTGGGAGGCAAACTCTCGCGGCATGATGTCACCGCTAGGCTGGTTGACTCCGGCGCTAGCTGCACCATCAACGGCATCTATCTCGGACACGGAGACCAGCTGCTCGACAACCATACTGCCATCGATCACGCAGCCCCCCATTGCGAAAGCCATGAGCTGTACAAGGGCATCCTTGGTGATACTGCGCGCGGTGTTTTTAATGGCAAGATCTTTGTACGGTTGGATGCGCAGAAGACTGATGCCAAACAGACCAACCAGGTTCTTTTGCTATCGCCAGACGCCCGCATTAATACGAAACCACAGCTTGAGATACTGGCAGATGACGTAAAGTGCACACATGGCGCAACGGTTGGACAGCTAAGCCGCGAAGCACTCTTCTATCTTCGATCACGAGGTATTGGCGTTAACGAAGCGAGAGCCATACTTGTTCAGGCCTTTGCTGGCGACGTCCTCGCCCGTATTCCCGCCCCAGCCGTTCGTGCTTACCTTGAGGACCTGCTCCCTTCGGTGCTACCACATTCACCGCAGGACGGAAAGTAGTTGGTATGACCGTTTCAACGCCCGCTAAATACGACGTAGAGGCCGTAAGAGCCAAATTCCCCATTTTGGGAGTTACGGTACACAATAAGCCGTTGGTCTACCTGGATAACGCGAACACAACGCAAAAGCCGGAGTCAGTCATTGAGGCAATCTCCAATTTCTACCGTACGACCAACTCCAATATTCACAGGGCCAGTCACCTCCTGGGGGAACAGGCAACTAACCAGTATGAGGCCGCTCGCAAGAGGGTGCAGCGCTTTCTAAATGCGCGGGAATGGGAAGAGATCGTCTTTGTACGCAACGCTACAGAGGGCGTGAATCTCATAGCAAACACCTATGGTAGGCAGTATATCCGTGAGGGCGATGAGATCATCCTTACCGAGATGGAACATCATGCAAACATCGTTCCATGGCAACTGCTCTGTGAACGAACGGGTGCTGTCATTAAGGTGTTACCGGTGACGGATGACGGCGAACTAGATTTGACTAACCTATACAACTACTTCACGCCTCGCACCAAGCTCTTGGGCATCGTACACATGTCTAACGTGCTGGGAACTGTTAACCCGGTGGAGCAGATAATTGCGACTGCTCACGAACATGGGGTGCCTGTATTGGTAGACGCCGCTCAGTCAGCGTATCACATGCCCATCGACGTACAGGCAATGGATTGCGATTTCCTGGTTTTCTCTGGCCACAAACTTTACGGGCCAACGGGAATAGGCGTACTCTACACCCGTCGAGCCTTACTCGAAGAGATGGAGCCCTGGCAGGGCGGAGGCGACATGATTGAATCGGTATCCTTCGCGCGGACCATCTACAATCAGGTTCCCTACAAGTTCGAGGCCGGCACACCCCATATAGCGGGCGCAATTGGCCTGGGAGCTGCAGTTGATTTCATCCAGACGCTAGGCATGGAAAATCTTCGCGCATACGAGAACGAGTTATTGCAGCACGGCCTGGCGGTACTTACCAACGTAAAGGGCCTAAGGTTGATCGGCAGCGCATCAAATCGGGCGAGCGTCCTATCCTTTACACTCGATGGTGTCCACCCACATGATATTGGTACCTTCCTAGATTTCGACGGCATCGCCATCCGTACTGGGCAGCACTGTGCGCATCCACTAATGCAGCGGCTTAAAGTTCCTGCCACAGCTAGAGCATCACTAGGGTGCTACAATACATCGCAAGAGCTCGATGCGCTGGCCGAGTCTCTCACGAAAATTCGGGAGACATTCGTATCATGAATGACGAACTTCGCGAGCTTTACCAGGAAGTAATTCTGGATCATAACAAGCGTCCGCTTAACTACGGCCCCCTTCCCGACTCCAACCACGATGGAGATGGGCGCAACCCACTGTGCGGTGATCATATTACACTACATCTGAAGTTGCAGGATGGCCAAATTGCCGACGTCACCTTTGAGGGCGAAGGGTGTGCAATTTCGCGCGCGTCTGCCTCAATGATGACAGCAGCAGTGAAAGGCAAGTCGCTGGCCGAAGCAGAAGTGATATTTCAGCAATTTCACGATTTGGTGACAGGAAAGCGCGAGCTGACTGAGGAAGAGCTGGACGCGATGGGCAAGCTCGCTGTATTTGCTGGCGTCCATGACTACCCTGCGCGAGTGAAATGCGCCAGCCTGGCGTGGCACACCCTTAACGCCGCGATTGCCGGTAGCGACCAGCCAGTGACCACGGAGTGAAATATATGGAAAGTGCACCAGAAAACACCACGGTGGATACCGTGCAGGACAGTCAGCCTACCATTTCTACCCTGGAATGTACCGTGCTTGAGGGGCGGGTCATCGAAAAGATTCGATCAATCTACGATCCTGAAATCCCCGTCAATATTTACGACCTCGGTCTCATTTACAGCGTGGAAGTAACGCACCACGCCGTCGTCAATATCAAGATGACGCTAACGTCTCCTGGATGCCCCGTGGCCACCACCCTCCCCCCGGAGGTGCAGTATAAGGTCGGGAACATCGCAGGAGTCTATGAATGCAACGTAGACGTCGTTTGGGACCCGCCCTGGAACATGGACATGATGAGTGAAGACGCGAAACTGGAACTTGGCTTCTTTTAGATCGGTGTATCGCGCGAGTTTTGGACTTCACTGACTGCCAATGGCAAAAGGGGGATTTTCGTAATGGTTGAGGTTAACAACAGCATGGGTGTACCGGTACGGCTGACTCCCGCGGCTATCCAGCGTGTACGTCAGCTTCTTGCCAAGCAGGCAAAGCAAAACCTTAAATTCCGGGTTGGAGTGAAGGGCGGTGGATGCTCTGGATTGTCCTACACGATGACCCTAGATGACGCTTCGCGGGATGGCGATATCGTATACAACCAGGAGGATATTGTGGTAGTAGTTGATCCCAAGAGCGCAAAATTCCTCGAAGACGTCGTTTTGGACTTTTCGCTTGCCAACCTACTTGAGGGCGGCTGGAAATGGACAAATCCGCATGCCGCCCGAAGTTGTGGATGCGGCACCTCGTTTACGCCTGATCGATAACAGCTCCAACGGCACTGTAAGTGGAGGATCTGCTCCCTTTGCGAATCGCGTTCTCATCCGCTCAATCACCAAATAAGTGTGCTTAGACGCAATATACAGGGATTTTGTTGCGCGATTTTTGCAATTTGACATCCATTTCGGGCCAAATGTAGCATTTAGTGTGTCACTACGCTCCTGAAATACCGTATCCTCGGCTTGGAGTCCTAAATACTCTGCCGCGGATTTCTTTTTGGTATCCATCAGGAGCGCTGCTATGTTCAGTAAATTTTCCGCAGTTTGCGCGCGGTGCCTCGTAGTATTTTTGTGTCTAACGGCTACTATTACTTGCTATGCATCGGTGCCCTATAACCAGCAAGTGATAGCGGTCGCCGATTTTGCAGGTCAGGATCACCCATTAGGCAAGTTCATTGCAGACACTCTGCTCACCGACTTAAACCTTGGTCAGCGTCTAGACCTTGTAGAACGCGACCAAATTGGGCGGGCAGTCACCGAATTACGGTTACAATCTAGCGGCCTCACTCGCCCAACTGATATCAAGCGAGTTGGGTCGCTGATCGGCGCGGATTACCTAATTGTCGGTAGCTACCTGGATAATCACGGCGAGCTAATTATAAATGCACGCGTTGTGAGTGTGCACTCCGGCAGACTAGTAGCTGGAGAAGCCGCGAATGCAGAAGGTAGTGATACGCAGGTACTACAACTAACCAGAACAGTGGCGGCACGGTTGTACCACAACATATGTGGCCGCTCTCTTGAAGATGACAGCGAGGTTGCGCAGACAGCAGCCACCTCCACCTTGGCATACACTAACAGTGGCGATGCCACTATTAACCCTGTATCCACGGCCCAAAATCCGCAAGGCAGTGGTGTTTTCATGCCGGGCAGCACTTCCAACAGTCTGGTGACCGAGGCCGATCTTGAACGTTTGAGCAAATCACTGGCAGACGGCCGGCCGTCTACCTTCCACGGTAACCATCCCAACGCTGTAGTGAATCGCCTTAGGACGATGGTTGTCATAGTGCGCGCGCTACTTCCATTTGCAGCCCGCTCAACGGGGCCTAACACGGCACAACTCCCTGCTCGTGAGTGGACATCGATTCCCTTCTGGGCCCGTCCCTATATTGAAGTTGCAGTAGCGCGAGGATTCTGGCCCGCATCGCGCCCGCTTCTGCTTAACGAACCTGCGACGCGTGAATTTGTAAAGTATTTAGTTGATAGATTTACCGCGATGTCTGCTTCGCCAGTAGCGGTAGCGCCACCGGTAGTTACCCCCCCGCCACCGGTTCCGGGCTCGTACACCGGCTTGATAGTAGATGCGCGAGGACTTGGGACCGATAGGTGCATGGGACTACGCATCGTTGACGAGGACGGTAACATGATCTACCCTACACGTAATCACATGCCAGACCCCGGTTATATCGACCAGAATGGCGACGCGCGCTTTGTGCATCGTGTGGCAGACGCCTACCATGCCGGACCGCGTCCGTTGATTGTACGGGCCATTGACGGCAGGAATGATGTACTGGTTGTTAACAACCGGACTGCGCGGCGTATCAGGCGACTGAACAACCAAGGTCAATTCCTGTGGCGCTGGAATGTCACTGTCGTTCTGGATTACGGGCACTAGCTTCCATGATGCGTCAAATACTGTTGCTAATGCTGACCGGCGCATTGGTGGTAATGAACTGCCGTGTAGGTTCTGCCGACACGGCAACAACCTCGCATACAGTAACAGTTCAAGCAACGGGGGAAGCGGCTATTCAAAACGATGAAGCCGCAGCAAAAGCCGAAGCGATATGGAGTGCCAAGCGCAATGCGGTGGAGGAAGCCGGCGGATTGCTGATGCGCTCCGTCACCAGCGCCTCGCAGTACCGCATTGTCAATCAGCAGATGACTGCCGCTGTGCAAGGGTTCATTAAATCCTGGCAGCTAGTGCCCGGCTCGCTGAAAGTACATCAACTCGCTGCTCCGCTAAAAGGTGAAGTGCTTTCGCTACGAATAGTTGCTGTGGTCGATGTAGAACCACTGGCCAAGAACCTGCAAGACCTTCAGGATGCGTACGCTGATCTGAACCGACCATCGCTGTGGGTTGCTGTCACATCCCACTCGCGGACGGCACAACAGGCATGCACAGAAGTGGCAGCATCGGTATCGCGATGGCTAAAACTGAAAGGGTTTAGGCTAGCGGCGCATGAACATGACGCGGCTGTTACTGTTCATATCAGTCTTAATCCGGTCTGGTCCATCAGGATGGGCGCAGCGAATACACCCTACGGCCTGGGCAGCGAGATATCGAGTTGCACGGTTGTACTTTCCTGGAGAGTTCTTGAAACCTCTTCGCAAATGGTTCTAGAGTCTGGCACGCAGGTAGACAGGGCCACCAGCTTTTCCAGCAATGCGAGTGCAGCCGCCAAAGCATCTTTAGAGGCTGCAGACAAACTTAGGTTGGATAAGAGAATGCTCTCGACGCTTTTAGCTCGCTGGACCGCCGAACGGTACTCTGGTTATGTAGCATCAATTCAGGTCGTAGGCCTGCCATCTCGGCTTCATATCGCATTTTCACGAGAGATTTCAGCACTTCGGGGATTTATGGGTGTGCGTGATTATGGGTCGCAGAACGGTGTGTTTACTATCCATGCTCGATTTCGCCTTGCACCCACCTCACTCCATGAGGCGATCGCCGCACTGCAACCAGGCGACAACTTCAGGCTTTATTCGGTAGAGACGCGTGGCACAGTCATGCTCTTTAGGGCGGCCAGGCGCTAATCGGATAATTTACATTCGCTAGCTGCATTGATCATAGTTGAGGAGAAGAATAGATGAAATCATTCATTATGTTAACAGTCCGTCGAGCGGTTATATCGGCCGTACTGATGTCAACAACGTGTATCGTTCCCGTTGCAGCGGTGGCTCAATCGAGTGACAGTGTGCAGCGATTTGGAAACAAGGGCGTAATTGACTGGACTGCTGGCGAATTGAAAGCAAACGGAATTGGCGCAATTCCTCGCAACGTAGGTAACGACGCGGTGGCATACCTAAAGGCTCGAGATTACGCAAGCCTCGATGCCATGCGTAACCTACTCATGGTGATTAAGGGCGTACACATTGATGCTACCACGACAGGAGCGAACTACATTGCCACTAGTAGCGTAATACGAGCTCACGTGCAAGGTCTTCTTCGCGGTGCCCGCATCATCAGCACGAGAACCATCCACATCGGCCGCGATGAAGCCGTGGAAGTGACAGTCACTGTACCAATGTATGGTGAAAACAGTGTCGCGAGCGCGATCCTTCCTGCTCGCCCCGGCTTTGGCCCTAGTGTCTCACAGAACTCAACCAGTTCACAAACAGCACCCTCTTTGCCCGCCGTGCAAAATCAGAATACACCAGTGGTTTCCAATAACATCGCCAGTGACAATCCAGACCGGACGCCATACACCTCAGTAATCATAGACGCACGAGGAACCGGCGCCGAGCGGAGCATGTGCCCCAAAATTGTTCGCGAGGATGGCACAGAGGTTTGGGGAACTGTCAATGTAGATCCTCGATATGTAATTGACCATGGTATCGCGGTCTATGCTAACTCCATTTCTGCAGCCAGACAACTGGCACGAGCTGGCAGCCGCCCGCTTATTCTTCGCGCACGAGACGGGGGTCGAACCGCGTCGCAATCCGACGTGGTGTTGAGCTATGGCGATGCTAATCGACTTTTGCTGCTAAACAACCGGTACGGCTTCCTTAACAACTATCACGTAATAATCGTTCTGAACCCTGGCGAATAGCGGTTGTAACCGATAAGGGGCTGGGTATGGTCTGGCCCCTTTTCGTTACGGGTAGGCGACCGCCCAGGCTACCGCCCCTCATAGTGCGCTGCAAATCATAAGAAGGTTCAGTGTGCAAATTCCTTGTGCTTAGCCGTTGCATTGAACATCGCGCTTGCGTCACTCATGCCTATCTGCACGCTGCGCTGTCATAGTAACCTAACGGTAGAGCTTGAATTCCTGGTTAGACTAGGAGAGTCTGCCAACTTTCAACGCCATTAAAAAGCTTAACTATCAAAGCCTCCAGCGCCTCACTATCGGTAATTGCGTTCAGTTTGCTCGCAGCCTCTTCATTTAACTGGCCAAGGCGAGATGTGCCCAGGTTGATCAGCATCCGACGAGCCTCCTCGATTCTACCTTCAAGCTTGCCGTCAAGTTCGCCCTTGGACTTGCCTTCGTTATAGATTGCACGGTAGGTACTCGACTCACGTATGTCTAACATTAGCGCCTCCATTAATTTCTGGGCCCGTTTCTCGGGCATTCGAAGCCCCATCAAAACGTTTGTCTTACTCCATATTTCACGCTGGTCGGCCGCACTTATATTCACCTTACGCAACCGATCGTCCATGCGACTTAATAAACCAGGTATCGCCTTAACATCCGCAGCACACAGCGGCGCTAGTGGCATCAGGTAGACAGACATATCAAACAGCTGAGACACGTCCATTTCCCATAGACGTATTATCTCATACGAAAACCTTAAATCTTCTTGTTCAAATACTCCTGTTAACGCAGCACCGTCTGCCTTTGGACACATCAGAAGTAAAACTGATCTCATTGTTGGAAGGGACTTGCGCTTCAATCCGCAAAGTACACGGTATTCTAGCAGACGCTTAGGCATATGCCTATCGTAGGTCGTTTGCATCTCGATCTGTACGAGGCAGTTCGGCTTTTTCACCGCTATGAGCATGTCTACGCTGCGCCCAGACGATGCTACATCCGAATTCAACTCTACAACAGTCTCGCACTTAATACCTATAAAGCGCGCCAGATCCTTGGGTGAACTAAGAAGTACCTCCTTAAAGAGAGAATCGTATGGCCCGGGCATTTGTTAGTAGGCTCCACGTTAGGATGGCAAAGTGTACCCACAATTCCACGCGCCTGCGTCACTAGCTCTGATCTAGCCGCCTAATGGCAGTTGCGAGTGTTGCCCGCCGTAACCGGCATACGGGTCACTCGCCGCCGTTGGGTCCGTGGTGGAGACGGTGCGGCCGCCCCACGCGTCGTAGGCGTAACTGGCTACCACCGCGCCCGTGAGTCCTGGCTTCCTACGACTCTTTGGACTCGCTCTTGTTACCGGTACTGCGCTGCAGGTCGCTATCCTGTGCCGGCGACGAGATGTGAAGAAGTGCACAGCTCTCCGCTGGCGTGCCGGCTACCCCAACTTGGCGTAAAAGTGAGGTGTCCCCTAGCCGCTCCTTCAATTTCTCCAGCGCGACTTCGGCCTTCCTGCGCAGCCTCGGCACGGACTGTTTTGAAATGTATTCCTCAAGCACAGGAATTGTTGATGCGTTTCCAATGAACCAGATTTTGTCGAGCAGCGGTTCCGAACACTGGCTGATGATCCAAGAGCCCTCATGGCCACCCCAAAACATTATCAGTAAATTGCAGGCACTAACCTGGCGTGGAGTTAACTCCCGAAAGGTGTCAATATTCAGATTTGCAATCGCACATTTTAGTAACTTCACATACTGCGTTCCTACTGCAAGATAAGCGCCGTTCAGAAAGCACTCGACTATTTGTCCGAACGATAAATCGTGGACGGAGGCAGACTGGAAGATCGAACGAAGCTGCTTGCCATCCCTTCTCGTAATGATCCATCTAGGTAGGACAATTAACGGCGTCAAGCCTACTATTGGTAAAAACCGCCTACCCAATAAACAAAATATGGTTGCGCCAATCATCTCAATCGCGCCGGCTCTTTGACACTGCAGCGTCATCCTGGCGTAGGAATCATATATATCATTTAACTGTTGGCTTACGCTATCGTGTCTCATGGCTGTTTCGATCCTACCAAGCGGACGGGTGACCGGCTTTTCCATGCGGACAAGAGCGGTCGATATACCCGACAACACTGGATAATAGGGGCCTGAGAAAAAATGCATACCATCCCGATAACATACCGTTAATGCACCCTCCGGCAGCTCTGACCAACAGATCGCAAAGGTTCGGGATTTGAACACGACACGGGGATTCTGCCGCGCATAGCGATTTGAGCATCCAATTCATTATCGCACAACCTGCACCAATGATGCAGCTAGCCACAAGTGTGCCAGGCACCTCGGGATTAAATTTCATTGCAATTCCCAGAGCAGAACACAACAAGCCGTTCACGCAGCTGGCAATTGCCTTACAAATAGTCGCCTCGATGCAAGGTGATACCTTTGCAGTACCAGCAAATAACTGAGCGAGCGCGCTAAAACAGCTCATCAACATTTTGAGGGTAGAAGATGGACCATCCTCCTCGAGCCCGCTGGCGTCGCGCATGCCTACCGGCCCGTTGCCGCAGTACTCGTACACGTTTACCCCACCAGCGTACGATATGGGGTCGCGGTTCAGCCACCGCCCCGCTGCGCTGTCGTAGTACCGCAGGCCGCACAGCTGCAGCCCCGTCTCCCAGTGGGTATAATACCCGTTTAGCCCGCCGTAACCGGCATACGGGTCACCTGCCGCCGTTGGGTAGCTAGCTGGACGAGTCAGCGAGTTTATATTAACGTAAACTTCGGCCAGGTTCGGCGGAGGTAACAATGTAATCGGTACTTGCTTCAGCTGATGCAATGTGAATTAAATCCTTTTCCGTCTGTTGTGTCGGCTGCAACAGAAGCGACGAACCATCCAATAACCTCGAGCGTTGGAACGCAAGGATGGCACTAGCAGCTTCGCAAACACTGCGGTTGCTTGGAGCAACGCAACGAAGCTTGGAGAGCTTCTCAATAAGGTCAAGTTCTCCTCGACAGTGAGAGTCACGTAACGCGTTCATTACGCCGACATAAAACTGGACTTGGTCTGCCGTCAATAGCAGCCTCGGTCGATGTTTCAGCGTTACCAGCAACTCGGTTAGGTGAGCACGTAATATGCCTTTGGTCGTGGTATCGAAGGCGTGTTGAATATTGTGGTCGTTGTTATTCAAACGACGTCCGATCTCGAGCATGCACAGGTACCTACCTATATAATTTTCCGGTCGGTAACTGCACAACGTTGGGGCATAAAGCCCGCATTTTCGCCAGTAGGTGACTGGAAATATGTGCAACAAATCCGTGAGAGACAACCGATTGATTGTCCATCCATCGACTGCCCTATCATACGCGATGCGCATTTCTACTTCCCCTGTTCTGCGTGGTACTAGCATAGGAATTACGTGTCTCCACGTGTACCAACAGGAAAGAGCAGCAATATCACACGAGCAAGCAAAAACAGCCGCACTTATGTGCAAACCACATAGCGCAGGGAGGAGGAATGCAGCGTAAGTGAACAGTGGTATCAGAGCAAATGTTGCCGGTCCGCACACGCGAATTGCCCATTGAAGCAATACCTCAAGGCTCCTAACGCCGCGCCTCGGCGCACCAAAGCGCATATCTTGGTCGTCGCGCTCATTATATTCTGAACGCGTTTGAACCAGCGTACGAGCTATGTGGATTGCCGCGGCACTCCAGGCTTCGAAACTAAGAGCAGTACGCAACAGGCCACCGCTGTAACTCGCAGCAGCGCCGGGATTTGAGTCATCAAGAAATGTCAATAATCTGATTCGGCGTGCATCACCTACACCTATCAATGTCGACAACAATTCGGCTTCACTCTCACCAAGCCTGCTCACTGTAGCCGTCCGTACGCTGGGAGCACTATCCAACAAGTAGCCGTAAACCAGAATCTGAAGCTCAATATTCCACTTCGCTGCAGGGATCAAGGATTGTACGACAATAGGAAGGCCCGCCTGCGCCTCTCCTTGCAAAGTCTGTTTAATCTGCGATACCAAGGATCTGGTGTTTAGGCTTACGATCAAATGAATGAGTAAGAACGCACATGCAAGAAGCAATAGGCCGATGAACCACCGGCCGCATAGGAGATTTGACATCCATAATTGCATGCTAAACCATGCACAACCAATCGTTATAGTGCCGATAAACGACCGGCGACGAAACCGTTTGTGGAGGGACTTGCTGTCCCTGCCGAAATTTCGACGAATAGCAGTCTTTACGAATTCAAAATACATTGCCAGATTTCTCATAATGACTGCATGCTTCACCCACAGTTACGCCAAGAGCTGAACCAATTGCACCCACGAGCCAATCTTCTATAGGTTTTGTAATAGAGGAATCGATCCAGCCACCATAGCAACCAGTTATTGCTGGCGTTAGAGCCATGTATACATAGCAGCCAAAAGACGCGGCGTTACACGGACTTACGTGTGAATTAGAAATGTAGTCCGCAATATCCTGCACCACACCATTATTAGACCCACCACACATCCAAGCCATCCGGGTGCATCCACAAAGCCGGCGAGACTGCCGATACATGCAGCAATGGAGCTGCACAGCGGGCCGCAGTCTTTACTTCCGGCGGTACTTGATGCCAGCCGTTCGATGGCAGCTAGTAACGCAATGGCGCTAATGCAAGCACCAAAGATATCGCCCAAACCCAACATCCCGCTGGCGTCGCTCATGCCTACCGGCCCGTTGCCGCAATACTCGTACACGTTTACACCACCGGCGTACGATATGGGGTCGCGGTTCAGCCACCGGCCCGCTGCGCTGTCGTAGTACCGCAGGCCGCATAGCTGCAGCCCCGTCTCCCAGTCGGTATAGTACCCGTGAAGCCCGCCATTGCCAACGATCCTGTAGCGTGTTGACATTGTTGACTATTCTACCCTTACATATGTCAATTGGTTCAAACAGGTGGGTGCCCTATTTTAATCACTAGCAAGCCCACTTTAGTCAACAATGCAACTTCAATACGGTGCCCGGAGTGATGTGGTAATGTTTAACCGATGGCAGTCATGGATGATGATCTGCAGGCTCATCAAGTAAAAAATACCTGTCGCGCCGGTGCCGGGTTTGGTAAACAACATCAGGCCGGCGACCTAACGTAAATTTATTTCGTCGATCACGTTGTTACTCAGGCGACGTTCAGCACTTGGCGATCACAGCGATCCCATCCTTGCAATTGCACTCTCGTGTGCGCTAAGTATTGAAACAAAGGCAAGTGGCTACAGTATAGCCGCCCTGTCAGTGTATCTCGACTTCGTTCTATAAAACAGGGAAGTTAGCTTTCTGAATAAGCGATTTTGCTTTATTAGCCAAATCCTCATCCTCACAGTAGGGAATAAATTCGTCCTGCATCCAATTTCTGGTTCCTTGGTCTATAGGAGATAATAGCCCGCAGCCTGCACCGACAGCCAAAGCGAACATTGCGCGGGCAAATTCGGAGTAAGGAAACTGATGTAACTTAATGACTCTAACCAACCCGTTATGATCTATCTTGAACGCTGGTACTGGGTTAAAGCAGAGTGCACGTAAAGCCTTTTCGTTAAATGCTGGCGCGTATGTCAATGCAGCCAAAAGCAGCCCCGCAGGACCAAGAGTCGAAGCCGCGAAAACCATCCCGATGGAGATAAATCTGTCATTGATGAGAGGTGATGCGACAATACTGAATATAATTAAATATATAGCCGCGTAGAACAGTTTACGGCATAAAATAGACAGGCGGATAGAGCGACTTGCCATTTCTACTGACCGGACGCAAGCTGGCTGACGATCGAAGCTCGGTGGAGTGAGCGCAGAAAGTATTTGGCTGATTTTTTTACCACCATCTCCCCTTTCCCCGGGAGGAGTAATCATTTTAATCATTGCTCGCTCACCCATAGCGTATAGGGTTTGCCGCCTGGAACGTGCCGCAGGGTCTGTAATAGTGATAACGGCAACGATTTCATCAAACGGAATCGTCACTTTGCTAAAAAGCGACCTGTAGACAAACTTACGGTCGGAGATAGTGAATGTATTGCCGGGCATGATTAGACCTAAACCAACCATAGAGATAAGCACGAACAGCGTATTCGAACCGACAGCGATGGCGAGAAGTAAGGGGTGTGTGTACTGTACATTGGTGAAGAGGTAGTAGGCCGGATGGCAGAGCATCGTAATTCCTAAAAGTAACGGGCCGCAGCCAAACGAGGCGTAGGGCTTGTACACTACAGACTCTTCCAACATAATCCTAACTTCCCTCTAATTCTTAAAGTCATAGGATTACCAACTTCCAATCACTTGCGCACCGCACTTTGGCCAACAAGGATACTGCAAGATGGTAGCGAAAATGCCAACACGTCCCAGAACAAAACCTAACTAAGATTGATGAGCCGCGGAATGGTGAAACGATTGATGCCCGTGGTGCTCGCGACACGGCCCCGCAGCGCTGTTCTAGTACCGCAGGCCGCACAGCAGCAGCCCGGTCTCCCAGCCAGATTAGTACCCGCGATGCTCGCCATAGCCTGCATGCCGTTCACTCGCTGCTGTTCGGTCGGTTGCCACCACAGTGCAACTACAAATGTTCAGCTTCGGAAACCTGATCCGTCGCATGCCCGTCGCGCTGGATACGGGTTCCATAAACTACTTCAGCCCTGCGCCCTAACGTCGATTTCAATTCTGCAATTACATTGTCACTTAGGCGACAGGAAGCTTTTGGGGAGCACAGAGTTCCTATTCTGCCAATGGCCCTCTCGTGTCCGCTGGCTATTGCTAGAGAGGCGAGGCTACGCGCGATCTCGGCCTGAGCCGTAGCATCAATCCTCGGAGGAGACAGCTTGCATATCGTCTCAGGCAGTGTAAGTATGATTTTCAAATGCGATTGCCCAAGTATCTGGCACCGATATTTGTCTATATACGCACTCGCTGCAATAACCTCTGTGGTGCTCATAGAATTAGCCAAATCACTAACAGCTATGGTCATGGCCACAACTGAACCTATTGAAGTATCATCTAACTCCTGGCGTAACAAGGTAAGGTATTCGCGCTTTTTAACGGTCGTAATCCCACGGGAAAGAATCGTTCCAAGAAGGCAGCCACCTACCACTGATCCGACCATACATGGCACAGCGTATGGTACGTTTATAGGTTTGACATGCATTACGAACCCCGCTACCACATATAACGCCACCACAACCGCGTAAAGGCCGAGAAATGACGCTACAAACGCCACCAAACCGTAATCAAGCTCGGCGTGTAGCTTCTCAAGCTGGTTTGAATATGTACCTTTAGATTTCAATATTCTGATTTCCCCTTAATTTCGCTGCATCAGTAGCACCTAGCCAATTGGCACTGGCGTCATAAGGTTGTTCATTCCGATAATGGGCCAGGACGACCAAAAAACAACGTGCGTCAAACGACCAAATGCTAATCCAGGTGGCAGATGTGTGCTGCACGTTGGATCGGTTACGGCTAACCATTCAATGCCAATGCTGAAGTACCTGATACACGGCTGGGTCTTCCACCCGGGTACTAAATATATCAAGAAGCCAAGCGTGATTCAGTGGGCTTAGGTTAGACTCTGCCGTTAATCCAGATCTTAACGCCCGTGACAACATTACCTCTGCAAAATCCGAGAAAGGAAAACGACTGAGACGGCAGATCGATATTAGTGCGTTATAATCGCACTTTCCAAAGCTATTCTGAGGTATGTAAATCTTCTCCATTACGTGAATATCGTCGGCGAACCGCACACACGGTATGACAGCTGTCCCCAGCAAAACTATTAAGAAGAGATAGAGCTCGTCAAGCACCAGTATGTTCGGCTTGTGAAGGAACCCCGCAAAACCTAATTCCACGGCTACAAACCCGCCCCATGTCACTATGAGCAACATACGACGAACTAATAGGTACCTCTTTAAAGCGTGGGGTGCGTCCTTGACTCCATCTCCATAGTGGCCTAAATCCTGTTGAGAAACACGCTCGGTCAACCTTCGGTAGAGCGCGCCAGTTAGCGCCACATCGGCGGTAGGAGGGACAGGTATGCAGATTAACCCACCACGAACGAACACGTAAATACGATCGCCGCTTATCATGGAGGTTGTATTGCTGCCAGCTGCTTGTGTTATCTGAAAGACATCGCAAATCTCCTCAAGTTCAACGTGAGCGACTTTGCCCGGCACGCTGGCAACGAACTCTGAACCACGAAGGCTATAACGATAGATCGACAGGCGCCAGGCCGAAACCAGAAACTCGACACCAAGGATCAATCCGCTCACCAACATTAGCATACAGCCCTGCCATGAAGCGTGGGGCCGGGTGCGCAGCAGGTATACCATGCCCGTAAGAAATAACGGCCACGACACTCCCAAAATCCATAACAGGGTAACGGTACCATACGGCCTATATAGAATGTTAGCTTCGGTTTGTTCAGACATGAAATCACAGTTCTATTTGGCGAACCGGCCGGTTTTAGGAGAAATCATGCACCTTGAAGCTTCGTGTACAACAAAACCCGTTGTACCGTTCTTCCGTGAATAACTCCCATGGCCTGAACTAGTCTTCCCGATTGAGCCGCTCCGTAGACTACAATTCAGCTAATAGGCTGCCACCGCACTGTTACCAAGATCTGCATCTAATTGCCCTAAGAAAATCGCAATAAGCTGCTGGGTGTCGGCCTCATTTAAGCCAGCGACTGCACCAATACACCCTAATGCCGCATCGGCAAGTGCTTGTATAACCATAGACGGGACACTTGGAGCGTTGTGGCAGACAATCCCCTGGCAAAGCCATGTGCCAACGTCTGTTAACAGACTAACTGCTGCACCAATCAGACAACTTAATTCTTCCGCTCCTACGATGTCGAGCACTTGCCCCAGGTACCCGCCTGCCAAGCAACTTAGCACGCCGGAACCGATCAAATCACAGATGCACTTGAGATTCCCTTGTAGAATTTCAGGTAATGCACCCGCGAGCGCAGCGAGAGCACCTAATGCACACCCGGCAGTCGAAAAACCGCCCCAGTCCCAACCAGGAAGCCCCACAACATCCCGCTGGCGTCGCGCATGCCTACCGGCCCGTTGCCGCAGTACTCGTACACGTTCACCCCACCGGCGTACGATATGGGGTCTCGGTTCAGCCACCGCCCAGCTGCGCTGTCGTAGTACCGCAGGCCGCATAGCTGCAGCCCCGTCTCCCAGTCGGTATAGTACCCGTTAAGCCCGCCGTAACCGGCATACGGGTCACTCGCCGCCGTTGGGTCCGTGGTGGAGACGGTGCGGCCGCCCCACGCGTCGTAGGCGTAACTGGCTACCACCGCCCCCGTGAGTCCTCCCTTCCTACGACTCTTTGGACTCGCCCTTGTTACCGGTGCTGCGCAGCAGGTCGCTATCCTGAGCCGGTGACGGGATGTGAAGAAGTTCGCAGTTTGCCCCTGCTAGGCGCGATTGTACCTGTTCTATTGCCTGTTTAGCCTCGGTTCGAAGCGCCGGATACCGCTTATCACGCGCTAAAGTGCCCAAAACGTGTAACGAACTCGAGTCACCATAGCATCCAAGGTACTGCACAAATTGTGTCTGGACAGCTACGTAATCGGCATCTGGCATAGTTCTGCGACTCAAACGCTCGTTCGACGATGGGCTTCGAAGTCGCCGCAGGTCACCAATTGTAGACGCAATCTCAGCAGATTCTATTTGAGATGAACTTTGGCCATCAATGAGAATCAATTTGCCTAACGCCTGTAAAATGATACAATCCGGCTCAAAGGCGCCATAATACTGGGCACAGAGTACGCCAAACCGATTAGGCTGTCGGTCGGTAACCGGCACTAATGTATCCTTTTCCAATGTGCTCACTGCTAGACATCGTAGCGAATAGCGCATAAAGGCCCGGATGGCGAGCCTACGATCATCCGAACAGAGCTCGTCCCAAACAACGGAAGTAAGAAACGGCTTATGTTGTGCTATTATCGACTTTAGTGCTGTCAACTCAGTTTCAAACTTGCCCGAGCTCCTAAATTCTTTACCGTGTCGAACTTCAATCTTAAATAGCACAGGAATCAGTGAAGCGACTAACACAACGGCGAGTGGATAACCAATGCCCGTTGGCAGATGTGCCAATACCCCGAAGATTAATACCGCATCTATAGCAAGCACCACATACTCCAACGCCAGCCAGCAAGTAGCACGATTACGAAGTGGAGTTAGCTTCTCGTCGTCGCCAACTGACCTCATTAGGTTGAAACACAGGTCGTGAAGTTCCCCGAGTGTCTGTTCATTGCACGATTGCATGTGGGCCAGATGCGGAGTTGGAGTGCCGTCAGCGTCCAATGGATTTAAAATACCCAAGCGTGATGCCCCCCACGGAAGTAATTGCATATCAATCAACCAGTACCGGAGGCGGCGCGCCCTGCAATGCCTCCAACATTTGGTATTGCGCCGCTAACGCATCCAGAAACCGCCGAAAACAACATGTTGCATAGCTTCTTTGGTACGTTTTCACGCCCGGGACAATCGCTGAAAACAGTGCACAAGTCGGAAAGCACATTACCCGTAAGCGAACATCTTGCGCCAGCGATACAACCTACTATTGGTGTTTCTATATTCAAAATGTTGCCCAACGCTGTACACATTGCTCCTGCACTGCAATTCATAACTGCGCTGCATATTGCTGCGAAAAGCGCATTCCAATCAAATCCGTTATGGAACGCTTCGCTGGAGCCAATTAGCGATAGCAATGCCTTGATGCCACAACCCTTGCCAGTATTAGTTGTTGGATCACCCTCCGCCATCCCGCTGGCGTCGCTCATGCCCACCGGCCCGTTGCCGCAGTATTCGTACACGTTCACGCCACCAGCGTACGATATGGGGTCGCGGTTCAGCCACCGCCCCGCTGCACTGTCGTAGTAACGCAGGCCACACAGCTGCAGCCCCGTCTCCCAGTCGGTATAGTAGCCGTTAAGCCCGCCGTAGCGCTTTAACTGATGTTGGTAAGAGCATTAGTTTAGGCCCTATCGAACGACTAAGTTTTCATCCTACTCGAGCGCGTAAATCTAGAAGGACCCTTTGGGCAACCTCACGAACAGATCCATCGTCGCTCGCAGCATGCTTTTCGATTATAGCAATAGAGTTTGCATCTGCGATACGACTGCATGCACCTAATAGAGGAACCAATACCCCGGGATTATCCGATGCCAACAACTCAAGAAACCTCTCACGATGCCAGGCGGTCAAATTGCAACCAGGTAATATAAGGACGCTTGCAAGCATATAGGCCCGCACCCTGTTTCGATATCCGCTATGGTGTAGCGAAACGTGTTTCAATAACCACGGTAAGTCTGTACAAGATCCGCCGAGGCCCCATTCCATCGCTTGTGCCACAACTTCAAAAAGCACGGAGGCAGCTAGACCTGCTGTAACCAGCCAAGAACAGCCAATAAGCAGGTTTGTATTGGTCAATACTGCCGACCATGGTTCCTCTAATGCTGCCATGCAAACGACTGTACCCAGGGCTATTGTAGGCGCGAATACCAAAGGCAGGAAAAAGACACTTAAGCCACGATAAACCTTCCACCGCAATCTGTAAGAGTGCGATACGGAAGGCACGACGTCAATCTGCACCACATCAGCAGGCAGTACGCCGTTTAAGGTTTCAGCGAGACGTCTTCGGTTTTCCGAGATAATCGGTATACACAAGAGAAAACCAGGAGAATATAGGAAGAAACGTGATTTATTGCTTGTACAGTATCCGTGCAGGCGTACCGAATTAAGCGCAATAGCGCGCCGTCGCAGAAGAGTCCGGAATTCAAGCGTCTCACCTTTAAGCTCGACAATCATTGGTTGCGAAATCAATAGTACACTCCAAATTGATAGCAAGCATAGTGCCCAATTAACGGAGAGAATGATTCCGGTTTTGGCTATTGACAGTCCTTGTGCCTCAAAAACCACAAACGGCGCCAGTGCTAAACCAACTATCACCAGGGTCGCAGGCATAAGATCTCGCCACAAATGTGCCCTCATTCAGGTTACTCCCGCGTTGTATGCTGGTGCTAATGCATCAAGACTACCTGCGATTAGACTCCACACATTCGTTCTGGATTTCCCAGCATTGACCTGGAAAACAGTCATTTGGTGCCCGACTGCAAAACGCTAAGTGTCCTCGGATATAGTACCTGCGGCAGGATCATCGAGTTCATGACCGTTTTTCCTCTGACGCGCATAGAAGTAGTTGAAATACACTCCGCCGAAAATCAGGTATACACTCGGCGTAGCGAAAATCAAGAATATCTGGAACATAGTAGAGACCGGTATATAGTAATACGTGCCAGTTGCCCATCGGTTTGGGGCTTTGATGTACTCACTTAGCGGCGGCAGTCCCTGAATAATCCGCTGACCAACCGGAATGAGCTCCGGGCAACTTACTGCAATCAGCAACGTCCCAGCAACGACGAAATCACGTGGCCTTAGGCGATCGTAAGGGCTTGAAGTTAGGCGACCAATTGGCATAAATACCACGTTTAAAAATCGTTCAATAAGGCTAGTTCTGTCAGTACCGTCTATGTCTTGGCGCTTGATTACAAAAGGCATCTATCACACATCCCTTCAGGCCTCAACTATTTGCGAATTGGCACCCGGCGTCAACCGCGCTTGGGTAAGCGCCTCCGTAAAACGCTCCCCACAGGTTGCTTAGAAGCTCCTGTTCATCTTCTTCAAGATTTGGTACCATGCCGCCAATCACACCGGCAATACAGCCAGTTACAGCCCCCATGATTGCTCCCGCAATTCTACAAAAAGGGCTTTCGGCATTGTTATCACACCTATGGCACAGGTAGCCCATAATTTCGCTGCAAATCGACGCGAGCGCACCCGAAATACACCCATTTAGAAGAGCCCCAATCCCACCTAACGCAGCGTCTATAATGGCCGTGAGAATGGAGCTAAGAAGCGAGCACGCGCAGCTAGTCCCTATGTCACACAAAGCAGCACCTTGCAATAGGTTCTGATCGG
>JAJYCW010000034.1 GCA_021777995.1 bacterium | reverse complement strand
GAGGATTGAAACCCCCTGATTCATGCATATCGTTTGCAGTGCTTGCAGGTTGCACCCGGCCTTAGCGTCGGGTGAGGATTGAAACGGCGTTTAGCCTGTGTGGCCGCTATCTTAATCGCCCGCGAGGTTGCACCCGGCCTTAGCGTCGGGTGAGGATTGAAACCTCCAGTGCCTCTGTGTACATATCATCCGTGGGCCGTTGCACCCGGCCTTAGCGTCGGGTGAGGATTGAAACTCGTCCATGCAGGATAGCCCTACGAAGGACAATATGTTGCACCCGGCCTTAGCGTCGGGTGAGGATTGAAACCCGGTACCCGGCCGCATACCCTATCCTGGCGGCAGTTGCACCCGGCCTTAGCGTCGGGTGAGGATTGAAACCAAAGGTGCGGCAGTTGGACTCAATGCAGGCCTTCGTTGCACCCGGCCTTAGCGTCGGGTGAGGATTGAAACCAATGCCTTCAGCGATAACATCGCTTGAGCAATTCGTTGCACCCGGCCTTAGCGTCGGGTGAGGATTGAAACACCCTACCCTGCTGGTGGCAGTTTGTATTCTCTGTTGCACCCGGCCTTAGCGTCGGGTGAGGATTGAAACGTGAACCCGAATTTAGCGCTATCAACGACTTCATCAGTTGCACCCGGCCTTAGCGTCGGGTGAGGATTGAAACTTGATCTGTGTGCTACCCGCGCTACTGCTCGCAGATGTTGCACCCGGCCTTAGCGTCGGGTGAGGATTGAAACAATCGTTCGGTTGAAGGAGGATTGAATATGTGCAAGTTGCACCCGGCCTTAGCGTCGGGTGAGGATTGAAACATCGACGAACCGCTTGTCGTTGAGTGCGCGGGCCGGTTGCACCCGGCCTTAGCGTCGGGTGAGGATTGAAACTACCGTTGCGATACTTGCATGCTTGCAAGAAGCACACGTTGCACCCGGCCTTAGCGTCGGGTGAGGATTGAAACCTGTTGATTGCTAATCGACACGGATAGCCCGTGCCGGTTGCACCCGGCCTTAGCGTCGGGTGAGGATTGAAACATGAAAATCGCGAAACTGACATATCTCCTGATAGCAGTTGCACCCGGCCTTAGCGTCGGGTGAGGATTGAAACTACCGTTGCGATACTTGCATGCTTGCAAGAAGCACGTTGCACCCGGCCTTAGCGTCGGGTGAGGATTGAAACATATAATAATGCCAGCAAGTGGAGACGTGTGAGAGTTGCACCCGGCCTTAGCGCAGGGTGAGGATTGAAACGGTAGATAGCATAAAACGTGAGTAGGTAGGTAGATTTCGGCCCGCTACGTCAATGGTGCCGGCGGGCTGGGTTTTTGCCTCAAACAAGCGTACGACATAGTGAGACTGGGGAGTTAGTATCTACCCGTGTGACGCGCAAGATTTAGACTGTGGGGTCGTTCTGCGGGTGAGTGGCTCGTGGTGGGCGGGCTATACGCTCCTCGTACGCCGCCAATGAGCTTTTAAGGAGTACCTTTCACGAGTTTACACCTCTTGCCGTACCCGCCTGGTTGAAGGCAAAGCTGCAAGTGACCCCTCTTCGGTGGCGCCTGCGAGACCTAACGGGCCATATGGAGACCATCTTGAAGTACACGGTGATAAAGCTTCATTCTATGGCAGGTAACCTGCGGAACAACCTGTGAACGTTGACCCGTGTAGCCTGTAGAACGGCGGCAAAGCAACGAGGTCCAGTTATTTTGTTGCGTGGCAAGGCAGAAGCAGGAATCGGGCGGCCAAAGCTCGAATGCTAGGTCATATGTAACAGTTTAGGGTCAGTCGACTGATTGTCGCCTCGATAAGCGCAGGGTACGATCTCTGTCGATTTCACAGGCAGCATCGGTAAGGGTTCATGTTTCCACTCTCGGAGCAGTTTGAAGGTTTCCAGGAGGAGTGCTATGTCTCGTATTCCTAGTGTTCGTCCACCAGAATGGGCGCCCCCTAAAGTACCAACCCGTGAGTATAAGATCTCCGTGGTAACGCCTATGTTTGGCGGCGGTGCCAAAGCGAAGACGGTTGATGCGGACTATCCCATTCGTGCAGCGGCGATCCGCGGTGCACTGCGCTTTTGGTGGCGCACAGTTTACGGAGGCTCGTATCGAACTTCTGCCGCTCTGTTTGCCGCTGAAGAGAAGCTATGGGGCAGCATGAACGTGCCTGGACGGATTGCACTAACCGTCACCTTACTCCACAAGGGCGACGTAACGATATGGGCTGAATATGAACAGGATCCGAATGACCGAAAGAAATTTAAGTTCAAGCAACGTCGTGACTTCCCGCTTTACGCAGTTTTCCCATTTAAGGGAAGGGCTGAGCACGGCAAGATTGAGGAGTTGCCCGCCTCTGCGCAGGTGGGGGTTGAGTTTTCATTGATCGTTTCTGCCGATGATGCCTCCTTGGCTGAGGCAGAAGCTGCTGTGCATGCCTGGTTGTTGTTTGGCGGTGTAGGTTCACGAACACGACGCGGTTGTGGTTCATTAAAGCTTGATGATGGCCTGCCGTCAATTAACAACCTCACCATGCGACCGGCTTCCCATCTGATTCCCGGCTTGGCTGGTTCGCAACTCGCTCAAGAGGGTGTCGTGGCCGATGCAACGACCGCATGGAAGAACTCTGTAAAGCTATATAACGACTTTCGGCAAAAGGAAGATTTTGCCAGAAACAGAGGTCAGGAATCCAATCGGCCCGGGCGGTCGCGCTGGCCAGAGCCCGATGCAATTCGACGATTAACCGGTCGATTTGCACCGCAACATGCACCCAAGCACGCCGTGGAAAATGGGTTTCCTCGCGCAGACCTGGGCCTTCCCATCGTATTTCACTTTCAAGGTGGCGGCGACCCGCAGGATGCCATCCTTCAAGGCGCGCCAGGTAAATCGCGTATGGCGTCGCCAGTGATTACGAAAGCCGTGCAGTGTAAAGATGGTTTCCTGCCGACACTGCTCATATTGAACGCGCCCCATGTTTGGGAGGGTACGAAAGTAGAAATCCTGGGTCGACCTATAGGCCGTGAATCCATAGAACTAACGCCGGCAGAGCGCGGAAAGGTTCAGCCGCTAAACGGTGACGATGTGCGCGCAGCACTTCTGAACTATGCGGAAAGCAATGGTTGGAAGAGGAGCATGTTGAGTTGAACACCCTTCTAGCGATATCCATCGGTCCCGTACAGGACTTTATAGCTGCTGGTAGACGGTTAGGGGACCTTACCGCCGGATCCAGCCTGCTGACAAAAATGGCGAAGACCGTCGCACAGTCGGTTCACGAGCAGGGCGGACACCTTATCTTTCCTGCAGACCCTAACGAGGATGGGCCGAACAAGATACTGGCCATACTTACCGACCGAGATGCCTCGGAGGTTGCAGCGTCGGCGCGGGCTGTTGCTGCCCAGATGTTGATGGAGCGGTGGGAGGCCGTTGTGGCGAAACTTCCGGCTGGCAGCATTGATGAGGAGCTTGCGCGTCAGCAGATCGCACAGTTTCTAGAATTTTATGCCGCCTGGGTGCCCTGCCCCCCGGGCAGCTACGCCTCCGCACGCCTGCGTGTAGATCGACTGCTTGCCGGCCGTAAGGCACTTCGTGACTTTAAGCAGCCACCAACGCGCGCCGGACAGCCCAAGAGTCCACTGGATCCTTCGCGCGAATGTGTGTTAACGCTTGAGGCAAACCGTACAGTATCGGCTGCTTTGCGCAATTCCTTGCTCCGCCTTAACGGCGGTGAACTCCTGGATGCCGTCTCTATTCTAAAGCGATCGGAAGGACGCCGCTCAAAGGCGCCCTCTACCGCGGCGATGGCCGCACGCTCGGTTCTGCGAGCATGCGCGCCTGAACTGGTGGCGGCATTGAATGACATTGCACAGGCTGCAGGCGACGACGCAGATATTGGTGACCTGCTGTTTGACAGCCAGATGGATGACCTCGCGGACGAAACAGCAGCGGCGCTCCAGGGACGCGCGGCGGAGATTTCGCACCTGCGCAGGGAGGCGTGCAGATCAGCCGGAGTTTCTTCCTGTTCCCCGTACTACGCCATACTGGTAGCGGACGGCGACAGAATGGGGAGGATGCTTGCCGCAATGACGACTGACGACGAGCATCGCGAGTTCTCGAAAAGACTTGCTCAATTTGCGCAAGGTGCCCGCCGCATAGTAGAACGGCACAATGGAAGTGCAATCTACACCGGCGGCGACGATGTTCTTGCTTTGCTGCCATTAGTTACGGCTATACCCTGTGCCGCAGAGCTCGCAGCGGCATTTAAGGAGCAGATGTCATCACCTGGGGCCGGTGCACTAGAAGATCAGCCATCGCTCTCGGCAGGGTTGGCGATTGTTCACTTTATGGAGCCGCTTCAGGTGGCGCTGGGATATGCTCGTGCCGCGGAGAAGGAGGCGAAGAGGGACCGCAACTCTATTGCCATAGCTCTGCACACGCGTGGTGGCGCTCCGGTTACGGTGGTGAATCAGTGGGAAAGTGACCCCGCTAAGGTGGTTGATGCATGGAACGCCTTTGCAGATTTGCAGCGGCATGACGAGTTGTCCCGTGGGTTTCCTTACGAAATGAAACAACTTGTGGCTGAATGGCCCAGTGACGACACAACGAAAATCCTGGATCACAATGTGCTTAAACTAGAGGTTGAACGCATACTGAAACGAAAAAAGGGTGGCGAGAGGAGCCACGCTACGGAACAGCTGTACCTTAAAATAGGCAAGTTTGAAACCAAGAACGAATTTGCCGATCTTGCAGACTGGCTCATCATTGCAAGATTCCTCACCAGCAATACCCCTGGAAGGGAGGCCGTGAATGACTGACCAGATTTGGGCAGTGCGCGGCATTGATCCGTTGTTATTTCGCGACGGACGCCCGTTTAGCGAGGAAAAGAGTGGATTAAGCGCCATCTCACTTCAGCTTCCAATGCCTGGCTCGCTGGCAGGATGCGTGCGCACCCGCGTAGGCAACATAACAGGAAGAGACTGGAAGCAGCCTGGCAAGGGGGCAGTGTCGGTTACCGGTCCGTTGCTGTCACTGAATGGCATGGTTCATTTCGCTGCCCCCGCAGATGCACTTATCTACAAGGACGACGATGGCGAACGCCATGCACTCTGCCTGCGACCCGCTGCCTTGGAAGAGGGTGAAGGCTGCGATTTACCCGGCCGAAATTTGCGTCCTCTTGCCATAACAAAAGACGTAAAGCCGGAAGCGAACAACTTATACTGGTCAATGGAAGATACCCTGCGCTGGATGACGGCCGGCCATGAACCAGGATTTAAGCCACCAACACCAAGTGGCAGCCTGCCGGTTGATGAGCGAGTTCATGTTGGAATTGATCGGTCGACTGGGTGCAGCGAAGATGGGATGTTGTTTACCACGCGCAGCACCGGGTTTGAGGACTATCGCGCCGCGCTGCAGTACCGTGACGGTGAAGCAGCTGGGGGATCTTATTCTTGTTGGGATCTGCTCGTGCGGGTGGAAAGCAGTGCAAACCTGAAGGGGCCCCAGCCCTTTGGCGGTGAACGGAGGCTGGCAGTGTTTTCCTCGGCACCGGAAGGTAGCTGGCCCGCTTTGCCAACGGCAGTGGCGGATGAGCTTCGCACGGCAACTCGTGTCCGCATGCAGCTTGCAACGCCTGCCATCTTCGCCAGGGGCTGGAAACCATCCTGGCTGGATGCAGATATGCGCGGTACGCCGCCAGGCTGTGAGGGGGTTACGCTGCAGCTGGTATCTGCGGCCATTCAACGGCGGGAGCCCGTTAGCGGCTGGGATTTCCGCGAAGGTAAGTCAGGACCGAAGCGGTTGCGGCACACGGTACCTTCCGGCTCTGTCTACCTGTTCGAGGTAGTCGAAGGTTCGGCTGAAATGCTCTTACCCCTCTGGCTCCAGCCAGTTTCCGATTCACCCTATGATCGCAACGATGGATACGGCCTAGCGCTATGGTCCGCATGGCACCACATCAAGTAAAGGCGTAAAATGTCAAACAATAGCACTATTCAAACTCAAACTTCAGCCCTGCTACTCGTGCATGCGATTACCTCAGTTCATGCGGGCACGGGCCAATCGGCCGCAGTAATAGACCTGCCCATTGCGCGGGAGAAAGCCACGGGTTTTCCCATGGTACCCGGCAGCAGTGTAAAGGGCGTACTTCGTGAACGAGTGCCAGATACGGATGCTCAGTGGCGATCTTCCGTGTTTGGCGAACAGGAGCGGGCCGGTGCCCTCTGTCTCACTGATCTCAGGCTGCTGTGCCTGCCCGTTCGCAGCCTTTACGGCACGTTTGCGTACGTTACCTCTCCGTTGGTATTGTCGCGCCTTCGCCGTGATTGCGAGGCGGTAGGAGTTCAGAAATTCGGCGGCCTGCCAAAGGTTGACCTGCCGATGGATGGCAGCAGGTTAAATGCCAGGGTACCTGCCGGCGCTGCGCTTCTTACGCCTACCAGTGCCGTGGGGCAGGCGAACATGTTCCTGGAGGATCTCGACCTGCATGCCACATCCGATGAAGCCACCGGTAACATAGCTGCGGTCCTCGCTTCAGCGCTGTTTGCTGGTAACGAGTCTGATTTTACAAGTAGGTTCGTAGTGGTTCCGGATACCGTCTTCAGTTTCCTCTGCGAAACCGCAACCGAAGTAGCCGCCAGAGTGAGGCTGGAGGAAACCTCGAAAACCGTGACAAATGGCGGCCTCTGGTTCGAGGAGGCGGTTCCCGCGGAGACTATTTTTTACGGACATGCCACCGTAGAGCAGCGGTACCTTGGCAGTGTGGAACCCCATCCTTTTGATGCGCTAAAGGGTGTGCCTGCCATACAGATTGGGGGCGACTCCAGTATTGGCCGAGGACTCTGTAGACTGGTGGTGCAGCAATGACTTTTCAAACCCGCGCTCAAAGGGATCTCATCCTCGCGATGGAACTCGTAGGCGAAGTTAGAGAGCTCAATGCTGAAGTTCAGCGGATTTATGGGGGCCTATGCCACAACTTTCCGGTCATGGTGCGTACCTGCGGTTTGTGCCAGGCACTGGCATTTTCGAAAGATAAGTCCGCTGCGGATGGGGATAGGGCTACGGCTCATAAGCTTCTGCTGGGCCACGCAGCCCGGGTGCTGGGCGCAACACACGGGGACCTGCTAGACCTGGTAAGAAGTGCAGATGTGGTGACATATATGCAGCAGACCAGGCAGTTGTTAGACGCCTGGATCTATTTCAAGCGCTTTGCAGTCTCGATATTAAAAGCCGAAGCTGGCGGGAAGGATTAGTTAATGGCAACAAAGGCAACCCGCTCAATCCTTCCAACGGAACTAAAGGGTGTGTCACATCCACGACTACTCATGGACAAGTATGTGGAGTCGGTAGGATCGACCGATAAGGGGAGCGATCAGGACACAAACCCAATAGCTGAATTCCTGAATGTCGTTGCAAACGTGCGCGTACCAGAGCAGTATAAGCGCTTTTACGATTTGTGGGCTGAGACTCTGAAGCAGATGCCTTGTACATATGTATTCGACGGCGTGACTGCAGGGCCGCTGGCAATTGGCCTGGGCAACGACACATCGTTGGAAGTGGGCCTCACGCTTCATCACACGTACGGCGTGCCCCTGCTATCGGGCAGCGCGCTTAAGGGAATGGCGGTTCGTGCCGCTCAACACTACAGCTACGGGCTAGGTGCCGACGGAATGAAAACCCTGTTTGGCGACATGACAAGCGCCTCCCATTTCGTCTTCTGGGATGGGCTATTCACTCCCAACTCGGATAACCGTCCGCTGCAACCGGATATAGTCACCGTTCACCATAAGGAGTACTATGGCAGCGAGGGCAAAGCATGGCCATGCGATTTTGAGGATCCCACGCCTGTTCCGTTCATGACCGTCAAACCGGGAACGAAGTTCTCACTTGCCGTTAGTGGTCCCGACGATGAATGGTGTCGCTACGCGGTAAATCTGGTGCAGTGGGGCCTGGTGAACCTGGGAATTGGCGGCAAAACGAATGCGGGTTACGGCAGGTTTGCGCAGTTCGCTCCGTTGCCAGAACCGCCGAAGGTGACCACTACTCACACGGTCGAAGGCTGTACAGTGATTCAGCGCAACATTAAGGGTGCAATCAGCGGCGAAATCACGATGCCGGGCCTCGCTCCAATCACCGTGAAGGATCCTCAATGGTCGAAATTGAGGAAGGAGGGTGGATTCACCGATGAGCACCTCAACCAGATGAAAAAACTTAAGCCCGTGACGGTTACTGTTACAGCCACAAAAACGGGCGACGAATGGACAGTTGAGAGTATTTCGGTGTAGGCATGGCAACAGTTAATTCATTGCGGCTCTTGACAACTGTCGGTGCTGGTGACTACGCGCCAACGCGCTACAGGCTATCGGATGAGTCAGGAGCCGCTGATGAATGGGAGCTAGAAACTCAATTTTGCAGCGTATCATTGGCCGCCCGGTTCAAGCCAAAAGAGGTGGTGGTATTTGCCACGCAGAAGGCTCGCGAAAAATGGCTGGACGGCCCTGAAGGAACTACTGCTGGAAGCCAATTGAAGTCGCAACTTGATCAAGCGTGTCCACAGGTGGATCTCCAGGTTGTGAATATACCGGATGGAAGCAGTGAAGACGAGATCTGGCAGATTTTTGAGGTGTTGACGAAAGCCCTGCAACCTAATGACAGGATCGTGTTGGACATCACCCATGGGTTTCGGTCACTTCCGTTACTGCTCGTACTGGCCGCAGTCTTTTTAAGGGTTGCTAAGCGGGTTAAGCTCGAAGGCATCTACTATGGAGCCTGGGAATCTAGGGATCGTGATCAAAACGTCTCACCTGTATTTAATCTCACGCCATTTATTTCGTTGCTCGATTTCGCCGGCGCCACCGAGTTTTTTCTCGCAACTGGTAATGCAAAGCTGCTTGCAGACCTTCTAGTGCGCATTATTAAGCCCATTAATCAAGCGTTACCGGACAAACGCCTCTACGACGACCTAAGGACCTATTCGGACTCACTGGTCCACTTCTCGACGGCATATCAACTCGCTCAGCCATTGGAGGTATCACAAACTGCAGGGAAGGTGAAGGAATTCGACTCACGTTCAGATTTCGAATTGATATCCATTGAGGCTCATTCAATTAGCGCGTATTTACTGGTGCTTGATAGAGTGAGGCAGGCAATAGAGCCACTGACAACTGGTGATGAGAGCGTCTGCACTCGAGATAGCCTCGCCGCTCAGTACGCTCTCATACGCACCTACATCCGCCACGGTCAAGAGCTGCACGCAATAACCCTAGCCCGTGAGTGGCTGGTTTCACTTGCCTGTTATTCTGCTATAGTGCACCACAAACAGAAGGTTGATTGGCTGAACACTAAGGATCGCACACAAATTGGGCGCGACCTCATGAACATGACCAATGCCAAACACTCGACAGTGGAGATCTTTGTTCATTACAGTGAGGATATTGCCTTACAATCACTTGCGCGTTGCTACGAGAACGTATGTCGTCTTCGCAACAAAACTGCTCACTGCGGAATGATGAGTAGCGACGACGAGGATTCCGAAATCTCTTTAAGTAATCTAATTATTTCGATAAGGAAGGTATGTGATGGCGATCTAGTGACGGTAGCTAAGCAGTATGACGTCGAGGCAAGAAGAGTCTGACAGCGCTTTCTCATTGTACAATAGGAGCTTCACGATGAACCTTATAACATTTCTAGGTACGGGCAAATATTCAGAAACCACCTACATCCTGAATGGCCAGAAGTACCTGTCGAGTTATGTGGCCGCTGCGTTGGGAGAATTTCTGAAACCGGAGAAGATCGTCGTACTGCATACCGAAGAGTCATCGGTAAAGCTTCCAGACCTCAGCCTGGCGTGTGCACAATTGGATGCGGCAGTAGTACCTGTTGAAATACCTTCTACTATGAACGAGCCTGCAATGTGGAACGTCTTTAAGGTTATTACAGATAGTTCCTGTGGGCCAACGGCACTGGATATTACCCACTCGTTTCGTGCCATCCCCTTGCTGGCGGCTGCGGCTGCAGTGTTCACCAAATTCACGTCCAATGTCGAAATCACAGGGGTCTACTACGGTGCTTTTGATTCGCGGCAAAGCAGCCCACCAGGGCAGAGTAGCGGACAGGAGACGCCGATCATCGACCTGCAGCCGTTTTTAGACGTCATGGACTGGAGTGCTGCCTCTGCGTTGTTTACTCATACGGGTGACGCGCGCGAGTTGAGCGCCGTGCTGCGTCAACTTAACGGTGACTACTACAGGCAAAAGAGGACGGCAGAGAACGGAGGTAACCCCAGGCACCTGAGTGAGGTTAGCACCAACCTTGCCTCCCTCTCCGCAGTACTCTCTATTGCGCGTCCGCGAGAGATACCAGGCGCGGCTAAACGCCTAATGGACAGCCTGCAACGAGCAGCAGACGAGATATCCGCTTTCGCACCGCCCCTGGCTGAGCTGCTGGGCGGAATATCCGAGAAGTATAGCTGGATGGCTTGGGATAATCGTGATGATACTATGCAGCTGCAGAATGAGTATGAGCTGATCAAATGGTATATGCAGCACCAACAGATTATGCAGGGGGTTTCCCTTTCAAGGGAATGGCTCATCTCATTTGCGGTCTATCTGCTGAAAGAACCGCTTTCAGCGCTGGCAAAACGGGAGTTCGTTACGATCGCGCTAAACGAGGCGGTGAAGCGGGACAATGATACGGCTAACCAGGCGGAAGAGGTTCGGGCAATCTGCGACCAGCTAAAGACGGTGTCGTGCGTAACGAATCTGGCATCGGCATGGTCGTTTGTACGCGATTTGCGCAACGATATTGACCACTGCGGTATGACGAAACAGGATGTACCAACAGATACACTGTTGGCAAATGCTAACAAGCTTCCTTCAAAGCTCGCGCCGCTTATGGAGAGGTTACGAAGTGTCCAGGTTGCCCCACAGTAACATCAAATCCATACTAGCACTCTGCTTGATCGCCTCAATAGGTATAACGTTCGTGGTCAGCATTGCCTGGGGATACCGTTGTGAGGCACCGCACGCGCAGCGTGTGGTAGCACGAAAACTACCGTATCCAGTAGTTGTTACTGCTCTATCCATTCAGATGCGATATACTTTAAGTAACCAGTCTGTCTCCTTGTAAGGCCACAGATTTGCGCTTAGATTACAACACCACTGCAGGATAAGCAGGGTTTGCTGTTCCCTCGGTGGTTGGAGATACTGTCCTCGTGCCTTGTCCCTTTACGCCCTTGTTACTCGCTCTTTGTAGTTTTATCGCGATTCTGGCAGGGTTTGTGAAAGGGTTTGCGGGATTCGGGTTTGCCATTGTGTTTACTCCGCTCACTCTGCTATGCTTTCCAGATCCGCGCCAGGTCGTTTTTATCGCGTTAGTGCTAGGCGCACTCATGAGCCTGGGCGTCATATTGGAGGCTCGAGCTTACGTGAATCGAGCTGTCGTAATACCAACAGTGGCGGGTACAGCTCTCGGTACTCCTCTTGGTGTCTTTCTTCTGCTCGTTATCGACAAACCGATGCTAAAAGGCACTATTTCTGCGCTTGCAGTGTTCGTCACGCTTCTGCGTCTCTGTCGGTACGAGGTGTCTTTGTGTAGGGGCAGTCAGCCGTTGGCAGTTGGCGCATTTTTGGGGGGCGTGCTAAACGGCAGCACCAGCATGGGTGGACCGGTGCCCGCAATGGTTGTGGCGTGGCAGCATCGGTCGGTAAATGAGTGTAGGGCAATACTGGTCATATTTAATCTACTCAGTTACCTGCTGGCAATTGGGATGGCGGCGGCTACCGGTATCGCGCGAATGCACTGGCTTGTGTTTTGCCTCTGGCTGTTTTTGCCTGCGCTTATCGGTACCACTATCGGCATGCACGCGGTAAGGCGAATCTCTCCCGGTACGTTTATGCACGCCGTTACGGCTGTTGTAGGATTTGCGGGCATAATGGGTCTAATTGCGGTGCTGAAATGACCGGTTGACAGGTATAATTTTTCATGAAATTTGCACTGTTTCGTGAGTTGACAAATATTTTCAATCCGGGAGCAGCCGCGTGGATCGACGTGGATTTATTCAGCTTGGCGCCGTTGTGATGGCAGCAGGGGTTAGTGGCGGGAGCGGAGCCGATTTGGCACCGCCTTCACAAATGCATCCTGGGGATGAGGCGTTCGCCGTCACCTATCGTACACCCGATGAAATCGGCGAGAGATTATCCAGACAGTACATCTGGATTTCTGCACCACAAGCGGATACCCCCGGCAATCTGTACGCTGCATTTCGAAAGTCTATTGAGTTGCATGGTAACCCGCGCCAGGTACATATTCACATTTTCGCCTATACGCGCTACCGCCTTTACATTAACGGTCACTATGTGGCACGTGGCCCCGCGAGATTCCAGAATAACGGCCCGCAGTATGACACCATTGAGGTTGCACACTTGCTGCACCCCGGGCGCAATGTGGTGGCGGTGTTCGTCATTCGTGACGCTCCAACTGGCCGAGTGATGGATCACTTACCAGGGCTTACGGTTCTGCTGGAAGGGGAGGTAGCCGGTGGCGCCATGTTCCACGTTGCTACCGACAATTCGTGGCGGTGCGCACAGGAAGCCAGCTATCTGCCGCGTCCGCGATGTTGGGGCTCCATTGTTGAGAACGTTGATGCGCGGCTTATGACTGCCGACTGGACCCAAATCGACTTCGACGATGAGACCTGGAAAACCGCTACGCCTGTCATTCCTTCGACCGAGTCGCAGGTAACCGCCGAGACCTTCTTTGCTCCTCTGCGCGCCCGTTCGATACCGCTGCTGCGAGAGCGCGCCGTCCCCCGTGAACGGGTACTGCTTACCTCTAGTGCTGGCCACGAGTTGCCCGTTACGGTCGAGCTGCCGTTTGAGCTACAGCCCAACAGTTCGTTAGACGTGAACATAGGGCTGGTTGAACAGGCTTACCTAGTAGTGACAATGGAAGCCGCAGCAGGAACAAAACTCTCTGCCCAGTTCCACGGGCCGGATAGTGAGGACGGGACCAATACGTATATCACGCGCGACGGCAGTCAGACATGGATGTGCAGCGATACTTTTGGGCTGGTACGAGTGGTTTTGAGCGCCGAACAGGGCTCGGTGCGGATATTGGACCTGGGGCTGGTTGCCGTTAATTACCCGTTTGAGCGGGTTGGGAGCTTTGAGTGCAGCGATAAGGAACTAAATTCCCTGTGGGATCTTTCGGTTAGGTCACTAGAGGTGTTGAGCGAGGATAGTTACGTAGACTGCGCCAACCGGGAGCGCGTAGAGTGGATGGACAATACTCCGCCGGCGTATCAGCTTACGCGGCTCGCCCTGGCTGGTCCAAGCCCGGATGGCCGGAAGGTATTGGCCGACGCTCGCCTGCATCGGGATATGTTAAGGCGCACCGCACTCACCCAGCAGACCGATGGACTGGTGAAGGCCCATACCTGTAGTGACCGGTGGGATATTCACGCTATAATGCTCGACCGCGCATGTGATTGGGTCGACGCCGTTCTCCACTATTACGAATGCAGCGGGGATAGCGAGTTTGCTGCCGAGATGTTTCCGTTTATACAGCGGCTCCTCGACTGGTTCTCGGCACATCGCACTGAGCGCGGACTTGTACAGGCTGCGCCGCATTATGAGTGGGTGGTTTGGGGCAATCCAATGGGTTATCAGAAGGGAGAAGGAACCTGTCTAAACGCCTTTGTCTACCGCGCATTTGAGGCGGCAGCCGAGATCGCAAGGCATATAGGGCGTAAAAATGACGAGGCGGCTATGCGGCTGCAGGCCCATCAGCTTAAAGCTGCAATGAATACCCACCTGTGGAATGCAGCGGCTGGCAGCTACTTCTCGGGCATATTTGCTCCAGATGTTGAGCCCGTACCCACCACTATGAATGGCCCATTTCACCTGCGACTCGATTCGCAACGTCGTGCTGAGCCCACGCTATGGGCCGCGGTCTTTGCACTGGACCGTGGTATAGTGCCACCGGAGCGGAAACGCAGCGTACTTGAGTACGTGTTGCACAATTTCGAGCAGCTTCGCACGAATGACGTAATGATATTCTACTATCTTGGCAACCTGTTGTTTAGTCAGCAGGAAGAGAAGTTTGCAAAGCAGGCATTAGATCTCCTGCGTACCAATTTTAGCGACATGGCGTCATCGCCGTGGCATACAGCATGGGAGAACCTTCATGCCGGCTCCAGGATTCACGTGTATGGTGCAGCCCCCGCTGTACTTTTAGGCACGAGGGTATTAGGTGTTCAGTGCAATGCTCCTGCGCTTTCGCGGCGGATCGTGCTTCGACCACAACTTGGCGACCTCACGTTTGCCAAAGGCACCATCTGTACCGAGCACGGCCTGGTAGACGTTCACTGGAAGCGCGAGGGAGCCACTATGAGCTTTGAATTCACCATACCTATGGGAGCCGATGCCACCCTTTTCCTGCCATGTGCGCACGCCGAGGGTGATATCAAGCTTAACGGCGCGAGTCGGAACTGCGCTTCCACGGACGGGTGGTGCTCGTTAGACTTGCCGAGCGGGAAATATGAGGGAAGCATTCGCGTGGAGTAGGATGGGCAACGTGTACGGGAGGATCTTCCTGGCAAGCTGATCGCCAAATGCGTGAAACGCTGTCTGTTGCGTTACGTATTATCTTGCGGACAGCCTCTGCAGCTGGTTCGCCGATCATTGTTCTTGCGCTATGGTTATTACGTTTGTTCGGGCAAAAATCGCACATTCCAGGCGGGGAAATGAGTCGGTAAGCTACGGGCCTTCCATCATTGATTAAAAGGAGCCTCGTTATGGCAATTACACGGCAGGTAATCAGCACGTTGCGGTCTGATGGAACAGACGTTATGGACGGGTCCACGCTGGCCTGGAAGTACCCGGACAGCAGCATTATATCTGGTTCGCTTCTCACAGTTGAAAGCAATCACTTTGCGGTACTGAAATCGCGCGGTGCAATCCTCAGTGTTTACGAAACTGGACAGTATGCTATCTCTACTCCAGATCAGCCGTTGCTAGGGGGGATTGTGCAGGGCTTTTTTGGAGGGCAGTCGCCGTGGCAGTATGAACCCATCTATGTGCAGCGCAGCAAACTGCTGGTACAGAACAAGGGCGTTGCTACCAGTAAAGAGATGGCACTGGTGGAATACGTCGCCGATTACTATATCCACGTGGATACCAAGGACGATGCGGTAAAGTTGATTACGCATATGCCGTTCAGTGGTGATTGCATACCGGTTTCTGAACTGGCTTCGTATGCGGGGCCGGTCATCGAGCAGTCAATTAATCAGATTGTGCAGGTTACACCTCTTGAAGAGATTAACGAGCATATTCACGACATAGTGGAGCTGGCAAAACAGCATTTGAGCGCATTCCTGGGAGTTTATGGCGTCCAATTGAACGACCTCAAACTGCTCATTATGCCTGCCGATGCGCGAATGCGAGAACTGATATCGCTCCGGGCCTTTGGTTTAAGCGAGCTCGATGCCGTCAGGTACTATACGGCGCTGAAAATGGCGGATCACGGCCTTATATCCGCACCCAATGCCGCCGTCGGAGCGCCGTTTAATATTGGGGCACCTGCCGTGGGAACAATGGGCATTAGTAATCTTACCGAGCCAAAACCGATCGTTAAAAAGGAATAGCATAGACGATGCCCGAACTAACGCTTCGCACGGTGCCCAATGCAATTGATGAAGCAGGTACCGTTCACGCCTTTATTGAAAACCTGTTCTTTGGTGCGGGCTATAACTCCTACAGCCTTCAAAACAAGCTTCGTGCAGATGATCAATTAATCCGCAATGAAATATGCGACTGGCTGCTTCAGGTTCGCAAGGAAGTTGGCGCTCGTGAGGACACCTATCGCAGGGAAAACCTTCCAGAGCCAACGCGGGAACAACCATTTCCCGACCGAACCGCTGTAGCCACTGCGCGGCGGTTTGAGGACCTTCAGCGGAAGATTGAAGCCATCGAGACAGCCGTCCGAAGTGCGCCGGTACCAGTAAAGGACCGAACCTGGCAACGGCATCGCAGTGAAGGCGATACGGCTAGTGAGCTGATCAATATTGATCTGGCCATTGCCTCCCAGGTCGTTGATATCATGCGGCAGGTTGCAGATGCGGGCAGCGACGTGCTTCAACTCACGTTCAGCGCAATGGAGGGATTGCTCCGCGAGCGCGAGTCTGCCCTTTCGGTGTTGAGCAATGCTTAGTGCTGGGATAAATGCATTGCCGGTAGTCGGGCAGTACCGCTAACCGTCGGGCGCCGAGGCACAATCCAGGTCTTCAATGTGAGCACGGGCCGTGTTGGGTATTCGCTGCCACTTACTCCGGAGCCACACGGCCTAGGTCCACCGTGGGCAGGTTGAGAGTAAACCGTGCTCCCGTTGGAGCAGAATTGGATGCCACAAGCGAACCCCCATGTGCTTCGGCGATTGCCCGGCATATAGCCAGGCCCAATCCAGAACCCCCTGAATCGCGCGAGCGTGACCGGTCGGAGCGATAAAAGCGCCGAAAAACCAGCTCCAGCTCCTCCCCCGCGAGGCCGGGACCTCTATCCTCGACGTAGACAGACCCAAACCCGGATTGTTGCTCCGTTCCAACTGTGAGATGAGTGCCCGAAGGAGCGAGGCGCATGGCATTGTCTAGCAAGTTGTCGATCACCTCGCGAATACGAAGGTTATCGCAAGGCGCGAAAATATCGAACAGCTTGCGGTCGATGGTTACGCCCTTCTGTTCCGCCCGGGATGAAAATGCGTTACAGGACTCCTGCGCAATATCTGCAAGATTATGTGTATCGATCTTTAGGTGAAGTTGGTGCGCATCGGACCGCGCCAAGGTCAGAAGGTCATTAGTAACACTCGAAAGTCTTTTAACTTCTATCAGTCCGTCCTGTATCACCTGTTGGTAGTCTCCTACCGTTCTTTCGCGGCGCAGGGCGACTTCGAACATTCCTCTAAGGTTTGAGAGCGGTGATCGTAGTTCGTGAGAGGCATCTGCAGTGAACTGCGATTGAATGCTCAGCAGTCTGTTTACTTCTTCATAGGCCGCATCTCTTCGACCTAACATTGTGTTGAGCGCATTGGCCACATCCCGCAGGTCACTGTCTGCAAAGTCCGCAGTAATGCGATACCCAGGGGTAACTGCATCCTTATGGCGTGCCTCGTTCGCAATCTGCAGCAGCGGTACGGTAAGGACGTGGGCCACAAAACGTGAAAGAAATGCAGAGAATACGGTTCCTAATACAGTGGTGGCAAGTAATATACCTAGGAGTGCGTTGATGGACCGAAGGTACGGACGTAGGGAAATTGCAGCCATCACGGCACCCACACGCGAGGTGGTGCCTTTGTGCACGCGGTAGGTAACTATTCTCACGGGTAGGTTGCTGTAGGTAGCAAATGCAAATCTTGGTGCGGCCCCCGTTTGTAGCAGCGCCGTAGTAAGAGTTGAACGGTCCTTTGCGCTCTTCCCATTGGATTCTGCGAGAATGCGACCGTCTGTCCCAATGACTGCGCCAAACATTCTGTAGCCCTTCGAAACGGAGAGCTCGAGAGCGGATGGAATGCCTCGAGCGGCGCGGGCCGTGATGTGACCGGTGTCGCTGAAGTTTAGCTCCTCGCTGCGTGCCACGGATAGCAATGCAGAATCGGTGTTCACCAGGAGTAGTTGCCGAACGGAAACCCACACTAGAATTGAGACGGAGACCAGGATAGCCGCGGTGACCATTGCCATACCTGTGGCCAGTCTATGTTGAAAGGTTCTGGGGCGTACCTGGGGTGTAAGCAGGTCTCTATTGGTGCTCATGGACATTGGCAGCGCAGTTCAGAACGTACCCTCTGCCTCTTACGGTTTCTATGCGTCCGCCATCGTCACCCAGTTTATTGCGAACATACCGTATGTAGACGTCTACCACGTTAGAATCGGGTTCGCTGCCGGTCTCCCACACGTGCTCCCAAAGCGCGGTACGGGTAACCAGCCGACCACAATTTAGCGCCAGATACTCCAGAAGCTGGTACTCACGCGCCGTAAGCGACACTGCCTCCGCGTTCAGAAGCAGGCGCCGTCTGTTCATATCGAGAACATGACTCCCGATGGCTATATCCGATGCGCCGCTGGATCGTTGCCGTCGAAGCAGTGCCCGTATCCGGGCGGTAAGCTCCTCAAAAGAGAAAGGCTTAATAAGGTAGTCGTCACTTCCTGCATCCAGGCCGGCGACACGATCGTGAAGGTCGTCACGCGCCGTTAGAAAGAGTATTGGCACGCTTATTCCTCGCTTGCGCCAATTCCTACACAGTTCTATGCCGCTTCCACCTGGGAGCATAACGTCCAAAAGAACGACGTCATACACTGCAATCTCGATAAAATCGTCGGCATCTCCAACTGTCCTGGCGACGTCAACAGCGAAGCCCTCTTCAGAAAGACCGGATTTGAGGTAGTTGGCAGCAGGCTTTTCGTCTTCTACAACCAAAACTTTCATGGCGTCAACATCCCCAGTCGTTGCGCGATGTCTATTTATACCATTATTTTCAAAAATGATAGAAATCTCATGTTGTATTAATGTTCCTCTCACATTGGTTTTGATATCATATGACTGTTGTTGATCGAGTTGTCGTTCTAATTGTTTTAAAGAGGGCTAAATTAGACCGTCAAGTGGCAGTTACAATGTGCTCACCGTTGTTAGCAGTAATAAGACCTTTCAGACACAACGGTTGTATCGAGCGCTGGCACATAGTAATTAGGCAATTAGTCAGCGCCATAAATAGGGGGATAAAAAGTTGAAAAATGTAATACGTGTGGCAAGCCTCATAGCCGCGATGGGTGTTGTAGGCAGTTCTGCATTTGCTGCTGCACCAAAATCAATAGCCAACCTGCAGAAGGCTTATGTGGGTGAAACAACCGCAGCTAGCAAATACACGCAATTCAGCGCGGACTCCTCCCGGCGCGGATTCAAGGCGGAATCTCTACTGTTTAGGGCGGCGGCCCAGGCCGAGGAGATTCATGCAGGTAACCATGCAGCGGTACTAAGGGAAATGGGTGGAAAAATCCCAACTCCTGGCGTGTACCACATGCCGCCAAGCCACAATCTCACCAATAGTCAGGTCGTTGAATCACATCTAAAGGATGCTGCAAAGGGTGAGATGTACGAGCGGAACATTATGTACCCAACCATGATTAAGCAGGCGGAAACCGAACACGCAATGAAGGCTGTGAATACATTTCAGTTCGCTCTGGCAGCTGAAACGCAACATGCAGCTCTATACAAAAAGTACGCTAAAAACCTAGGCGCCAACAAAGTGGCAAAGGTCTTTTATGTGTGCCCGGTGTGTGGAGCGACCTGGGAGGGGTACAGCCCTAAGAATTGCCCAACGTGTGGCACCAGTTCTACCGAATTTAAAAAGGTGCGCTAGGGCAATGAAGCGTGACCGCGGATCTACCGGAATAGCTTCGCGGTCACGTATCCAGGTCCATATTAATAGGAAGGAGGTACATTCGAACGTTAAGGGGCGGGCCAGTTGCAACATATAAATCAATTAAATTCTAATAGATGTATTAATTTGCAATAAATAGCACTGAGCTCGTGAACCGAGTGTGTGAGGTTGAGTAATTGATGACTGGGTGAGATGTGGGTGGGATTAGATGGCGCAAAGCAAGTAAATTCAATTTGCTAAATTAAGTAAATCTGTAAGTTCGGTCGTTAAAGCGCTAATCGATATTCCCACCCACCTGCAGAGTGATAGTTCCTTAGCCGAACATAAGTTTCAGCTTGAAAGGGTAGTGTTAAGAGTTCCGCCATATTGAATTCGGTGTTTTTAAGATTAATTATCTGGTTGAAATTTAAGAGAGTCAGCCGTAAAGAATGCATCTGGGCCGTGAGTCCACATGATTGGTACACCGGCCCAGATGCATGCGTTTTATAAGGTTCGAGAACGTACCACTCCTCGAATAATCTCCTTACCGTAGATTGTCATGAAATTGCGTTTGATAGCACCCTCTGAATTCCTTCCTTCTTGCATGTGAGCGATGTTAATTTGACCAAGCGCACAGTGGTAGTCCGCTAGACCGGCTTGTGTGGTAACATAAGTCCGACGCGATAGAGGTGCCCGAACGGATTGTATCGGACATTGAAGGAGTAAGAATGAGCGCCCTGGCGCACTATTTTCCCACGGGAATTTCTGCCTACCTAGTTGGTGGGCTTTGTATTGGACTTGGCGTTGCTCTGTTGTTTATTTTAACTGGGTATATTGGTGGTGTAAGCACGTTTTTCAGCGCTGTATGGTCCTTCGTTAGCCAATGGCCCCATTTTCAGCAGCACGGCCTCGTCACCAGTCGTAGTTGGCGGCTTATGTATGCGGTTGGAATGGTGCTTGGGGCCGTAATCTTCACGTTCGCTGTTAATCACGGGCGTACGTTTGTCACCAGTGTTCCTCCCTGGCAACTGCTAATAGGTGGTCTTATTGGCGGTTTTGGCGCACGATACAGTGGTGGCTGTACATCTGGGCACGGAATCTGCGGTTTAGGTTCACTCCAGAAACCGTCGCTTGCCGCTGTCATCACGTTTGTTGTAACAGCCATCATTACTGCACATGTTATCAAGCTAATAGGCGGAGTATGATCCTGTGAAACACCGCGATTCATTACCCCTCCTGGTTTCGGCTCTGGCGGCAGGCGGGCTGTTCGGATTTGGTCTTGCACTCTCCGGCATGGTGAAACCCGAAGTAATCTTTCAGTTTCTTCTTCTTCGTGATTTTGGCTTGATGCTTGTGATGCTTGGTGCTGCGTGCACTGTAATGGTCGCCTATAAGGTGATTCCCAGGGTAATGGACAAGCCAGTTTTTGGAAAGTCGTTTGGGACTCACCCGCTTCAGCCTACTCGACGGGTGATTGTGGGTGCCGTGGTTTTCGGAATTGGGTGGGGGATTAGCGGTGTCTGTCCCGGACCGGCCATTGCCGGGCTGGGTGTAGGCAACTGGCCGGTACTATACGTTGTCGCCGGCTTATTGTTGGGCGCCTGGCTGGAAGGCAGGCTTACACACAGGGAGTAACTCCATCCGCCCCGGGTTTGTGAGCCTCACCTAACCTTGCGCTGAAACGTCCAGGCAAACGATGGCGTGTCAGCGCTGAACTCGTCCCGACCCATCTCCTGCAACAAGCTTATTCACTTCATCGACCGTTACGAGGTTGAAGTCACCTACAATGGAGTGCTTGAGACAGGAGGCTGCAACCGCAAATTCAAGACTATCGCTATGAGGCATTCTGGATAGATAGCCGTAGATGAGTCCTGCAGCAAATGCATCACCACCGCCTACTCTATCTACAATTGTCATGTCGTACCTGGTGGAGTGGTGAATTTGTCCACCCGCAAGGAGTAGTGCAGACCATCCATTACGATCTGCGGAGTAACTTTGTCGCAGCGTGATTGCTACATTTGGTATGTTAAATCGGCTTCCGACAGCTTCCGCTACACGTTCATAACCCTCAAGATTCAGCGTGCCATCTTCAAGGTTGCTATTTTCGGCATGCATGCCAAAGACACTTGCTGTGTCCTCTTCGTTCGCGATCAGTACATCTACCCATTGCATTAACTCGCTCATCACTGGACGTGCCTGCTCAGGGGACCAGAGCTTTTTGCGGTAGTTTAGATCACAGGATACCGTGACACCAGCGCTTTTTGCGGCTTTACAGGCTGTCTTCGTTGCGGCGGCTGCACCTGCACCAAGCGCAGGCGTTATGCCGGTGAAATGAAACCAGCTAGCGCCGTCAAAGATAACATCCCAGTCGAAGTCCTGTGGGGTGCAGCAGGAGATAGCTGAAGCTGCGCGGTCATACACTACCATGGAGGGACGTTGACTAGCACCGGGTTCGAGAAAATAGATGCCGATGCGGTCGCCGCCTCGCGTAATATGTTTCTCGTCAACACCATGCGACCGAAGCATAGCAACCGCGCCATCGCCAAAAGGGTTTTTAGGAAGGCGGGTAACAAAGGTGGAAGGTAAGCCAAAGTTAGCAATGGATACGGCAACGTTAGCCTCGCCGCCCCCGTAGGTCAACTCCAGCTCATGTGCCTGAGAAAATCGCAGCCTTCCAGGTGTCGCCAGCCGCATCATAATTTCGCCAAACGTAACAACTTTTTTGGTATCCATGGTCTCTCCTGTTACGCGGTGGCTCGTGCCGCAGCAATCCGTTCAATTAACTCACGTGCAGTGCGTGTTACGGCTGCGTAATCCCCGGCCTGTGCGGGACGTGTAAGGCTGCCCCCAACGCCCACCGCGACTGCGCCAGCTTTAATCCACGCTACAACGTTGTCAAGATCCACTCCGCCTGTAGGCATAAGCGGTGCCTGAGGCAGCGGAGCTCGAAGCGCCTTGACCAGCGGCGGCCCAAAGGCTTCGCCGGGAAATAGCTTGACAATATCAGCCCCCGCTTCCATTGCCTCAATTACTTCTTTAACGGTCATTGCGCCCGGCATCGAAGCGATTTGGTACCTGTTGCAAAGTCGGATGGTCGACTCGTTGAGAGAGGGTGCCACGATATAACTTGCACCAGATAAAATCGCAATACGAGCTGTTTCAGGGTCCAATACGGTACCTGCCCCTAGTACCAGTACCTCAGGAGAGTAGCGAGCCGCAAGTTGTTCGATCACCCTGTGCGCGCCAGGAACAGTGAAGGTAATCTCGATTGCCGGGCAGCCGCCCTCCAGGATTGCATCGGCAAGTCGCGACGCACTGTCCGCGGAGTCGGCCCGTACTACTGCCACGAGACCGGCGGCAATAATACGATTTAGTATCTGAAGTTTGCTTACCATTACCCAAAGGTCCTCTTGATATATTGTCACAAGGTCCGAAGCTGAAAGCCACCATCCACGTTGAAAATTTCGCCTGTCGAAAACGGGAAATCCCCCCTGGCAATGCTGGCGACCGCATGGCCCACGTCGCCCGGTCGGCCCCAGCGCCTGATGGGCCATACACCATCGTCTATCATGGCATCGTATTTATCCCGCACTTCATCAGTCATGTCGGTCTCTATTACACCGGGCCTTATTTCGTACACGTTAATGCCAAATTCCGCTAGCCGTGCAGCGTATAGGGCAGTAAGCATACTGAGTCCGGCTTTTGAAATGCAGTAGTCACCGCGTGTAACCGATGCGGTATAGGCCGAGATCGACGATATCGTAATGATCTTTGGCAGCTCTTCGGCAGTGTGGGTGCCCTGTTCCACCTGCAAGATCATCTGGCGTGCCACCAACTGAGTGAGAAAATAGGGACCTTTCAAATTAATGTCGATCAGTCGAGTAAACGATGCCTCATCCGCTACCAGTAGGTCTGCCCTCACCTCCGGTGCAACTCCTGCGTTGTTCACTAGCAGGTCGATGCGGTTCGCAACAGCGACCGAAGTTTCAAGCAGGTTTTTTCGTTCATCGGCCCGCGATATATCTGCGCGTGCTATGAGACCATCACCGCCTGCATTACGCACAAGGGTGAGGCACTCTTCTGCAGTCTGTTGGTTCTTGGTGAAGTTTATAACAACAAAGTAACCCAACTCAGCCAGAGCGACTGCGATTCCGCGACCAATTCCTCTACCTGCCCCCGTAACGATTGCAACGGGCCTAGAGATCATCTCGATAGCTCCTCGGTTGACGTACCGGTCTCGGAAAGGGGACCGTCGTGCCAGTTTCGTGCCTCTTGCGGCAAGGTATCCTCGGGGTAGGCGACAGTTTGGATGGGCGGATGCTCATGATCCAGGTAATTCAGAGCCTTGTCGAGGGCTTCAACGAAGAAATATTCACCAAACATGACGGCCTCATGTACGCCCAGGCTTTTGTGTATATGATACACGCCGCCGTTGAGGATACCTTCGAACCCCGGGGTGCAACTACCAAGATAATTTGTCGCGAGACTCACCAGTGTGCGTATGGCGCACTGTGCGTAGGTGATAGCCAGTATGGGATCACTAACGGCACCCGCAAGATCTAAAAGTGCAGCGGACGCTACAGCGGAAGCAGACGTATCGACCTGTGTTCGTGCTAGCGGGCCGTCAACCGGTGCATCGAAATCCCAGGGAGCGATACCGTCATGCGAACAATGAGTAAGCCAGAAATGTGCGTTCGACATCGCAGTTTGCAGGTATTCGGGATCGCCGGTCTGCTTAAACGAGCGGGTAAACCCATACATCGACCATGCAAGACCACGGCTCCAGCACGAATCACCTCGGTAACCCTGATGCGTAGATTGACGGATGCATTCACCAGAGGTCAGGTCGAACTGCGCCTCGTGGGCAGTCGATCCGTCACCACGAACCAGCACTCGGCGGGTAGTCAGGCAGTGCTGATTGGCAATTGCAAGAAGGTGTTTATCCTGTAGTTCATAACCAGCGTGAAAGATAGTGCCCACGTTCATCATGATGTCAATGAACAAGGAGGATGGTTCTACGAACGAACGGAGGTACTGACCACGCTCCATAAACCTCATCGCCATGGTTCTACCAGCCTGCTGCAGCACAGGGGCGATGTGCGCTGCCGGGCCACCCAGCTCAAGCCAGCGCGCATAGGTAGAAAGGAAGAGAAATCCCAGATCATGGACTGAACGGTCATACTGGCGTGGTTCAAGGGGTATTGACCTCTTCACGGCGCGGTCTAGCCAGAGTTCACTCCCTGTTCGGGCTGCAAACAGAAACATCAAACCCGGGCAAAAGCCATCGCACCAATGCGTCCACCTGCTCGTGTCCTTACCAAATTCTCCATCAACGGTGTACATTGGGTAGTAGTCTGTTGGGTACTTTGCCACCAACCGATCCACCTGCTCAAGGGCAAAATCGAATGCACCCTGCAGCTGTTGTCTGTTCCGTTCTGTGCTGTTACTACTGACTATGGCAGGCATTCTATCTCTCTAATTCTGGTACGTCCACCCAGCGTTGCTCTGCCCAGGATTGCATTCCGAGCTCTGCCAGTTGAACGCCCTTGGCTCCCTCACGAAGATCATATGGGAAGGGTGAGCCAGTAGCAACATGCTTGAGGAATAGCTCCCATTGAGATTTGAAGCCGTTGTCGAAAAGCTGGTTATTGGGAACCTTCATCCAGTTTGCACTAAAATCGATAGAACTCTCCTGATCTGGGTTCCAAACCGGGCGCGGTGTTGCATTATAAGGTTGAATTACACATTCGCGCAGGCCGGCGACTGCGCTTCCGTTTGTTCCATCTACTTGTAGCGTCAGAAGATCATCCCGACGCACTCGTACCGTCCATGAGGAGTTAAAATGTGCAACTGTACCTCCCTCAAGCTTAAAGGTAGCATATGCGGAGTCATCTGCCGTGCACGCGTATAGATTACCGTCCTCGTCTACGCGCTCAGGCAAGTGGGTCGCTCCAAGGCAGGTAAGTGACTTCACTGAACCGAACAGATTGTCGAGAACATAACGCCAATGACACAACATATCAACTATGATGCCCCCGCCTTCCTCCTTGCGGTAATTCCACGACGGCCGCTGCGCGGGTATCTGATCGTGCCCGGTGAACACCCAGTATCCAAATTCACCACGAACCGAAAGAATCCTTCCAAAGTAACCAGAGTCAATTAACCACTTTAATTTAATAAGGCCCGGCAAAAAAACCTTATCCTGAACCACTCCCTGGCATACGCCACGTTGTTTAGCCAGCGTGTACAATTCATAAGCTTCTGCGGTATTTACGCCTGTTGGCTTTTCGCAGTAAATGTGTTTACCGGCTTGAATAGCGGATTTAACGGATGATGCCCGCAACTTCGTTAGCTGAGCATCAAAGTATATGGAGTTAAACGGGTCCTCCAGTGCCTCTGACAGCGATACCGTCCATCGGGCAACTCCTGCGCGGGCGGCCAATGCAGCTAGCTTCGCACCATTGCGTCCTACGAGTATGGGATCAGGCATCACCACATCGCCGCTCGGCAGTTTAATGCCACCCTCGCTGCGAATCGCCATAATGGAGCGTAACAGGTGTTGATTAGTACCCATGCGCCCGGTTACGCCGTTCATTATAATGCCGAGCGTTATAACAGAATTTGTGTTGAGGCTGTTCGTCATACGGTATTGTTTCTCGTTCCTATGTGCCTGTGATGAGTGCCAGGCTACTTTTTACCGTCGCCCAGTCGTTGCGGTTTGGCGCCAGCCGGAAGTGCGGGAGCTTCCACTCCTGCTCGAGGCAGTGTCCCATCCAGCTCCTGCCGCCAATGAGCGATTTCCCCGGCTGGTCCGTAACAGTAGATCATCTCAAGAGTAGTGCCGGAAGTGTTCGTTAGCTGGTGATATTCACCCGATGGTACGTAGACAGCCTGGCCCGCAGCAACGGTGATGACCTCTTCACCGAGGCAGAGTTCTCCCTCACCTCGAAGGATAAAGTAGACTTCCTCCTGCACGTGATTGTGCCACGGCACCTGCCCCCCGTAAGCATCTAACTCAACAAACCCCATGCTGAAATTAGTCGCATGAATGGGGGCAGCTCCGCCTGCAATATTTCGCGTTCGCCGCCCAGCAGGGTATCGCGTGCCAGGTAGGATCGCGAGGTCAGTTACTATTGGCATTCACACCATTCTCCTGTGGCAGACTTCTATGAATGATACTATTATCCTGGGTTTTGGCGCATAATTTGCGCCACAGGATATCTATAGTTTACTCAAGCTTGAGGAATTTGAGTGACCCGGGTCAATTGTCTGGTTATAATCCATAAATTCATGTGTTCGCTGGTGGTGCCTCACGCACGCGTTGTTCTGTGCAATAACAACCGGGAGGTGATAAGTACCGTACGTTCCACAGCGCCTCTCGGCGTGCTATCGCTGTTTCAGCAATACAATGGTCTGCATCGGCAAAATAGTCAGGTGCGTTACCGCAGCGTTTAGAGCGTTGCTCGTGTTAAGGTTGAGGTAACCGTGGGCGGATTGCGGTATTGGAACCGTGAACCTCTGGCGGTGTGCCGCGTTCATGGCAATAAGGTAGCGCCCATATTTTAGTATGTACAGCAATGCCCGCCCAGCATAGGGGCTCTCATCGCCGCTTCGGAATTTCTCGCTCGTAGGAATCTGCGCAATTGGCAGAATGGCTCCGGCTTCTGCGAGATGAACGTGTCCTGGGTACTTCACGCCTGAAGATGCCACACCGATAATGTCGTCTGGCCGTGTAAACGTCATGCCACTGGGGACAAATCGTTCAGTCTCATGCACAACGGCTATTCGATCGCATACGGGTGTAATCTGGTGGATCCTCGCGAGGAAGTTGACCGCGTTTCGGGCGCGCCAATAGAGAGACGCATACAGAATGGTGTCGTTATGTTTCACTGCGACGACGCCATCTTCGGGATCAGCCCATACCAGGTTTTTCACCGATGATGACATCGGCAATCTATATCGCGATACTGGTTGCTTCATGAGGATACTGTATTGAAGTGGCAGATCTAGCAGACCGGCGGTGACGCGGAGGCTATTGTTCTGGTTTAGCTGTGTAACAACCTCGGGCACAAACTCGTGCTCACGAAACATTTGTTGTGCATAACCCACCAGTTTTGGGTCCGAGGTTGCAGCGGGGGTAAACAGTGCACTGCCGTCCCACGTTACTCGCTCCGCGTATGTCACGTCTCCCGGAAAGTGATCCTCGTCGCGCCAACCGATTACGCCCTCCAACCGCATTACGAACCGGTGTATGGAAAGCCTGTCCGGATATCTGAAGAAGGCACGTGCCTGGGCAATCTGCACCAGAGCCTTCTTCACACGAGGATCACCCGCACCATGTATTGAAGTACGAGTGGCATTGTAGATCTGCGTTGCCCAATCCAGGACCTCACCGTAGTACCCCACGTAGCCAAGTTCCTTGGTTAGATGCATGCGGGTGAGTTCGAAATAGTGCTTGCCGAGTGGCATTGCTGGTCCGTGGGCTGTATCACTTCCCAACCATGGAATAAGTCCAAGCGACTGGTAAGCATACGCCAGAACCTGCTTAGTGGGTAGAGCCATAGCCGGATCTAATAAAGCGACCGTCCGGTTTGCAAGCAGCGTATTTAGGTCTACAATCATCGACTGGTTGGTGTACTGCCGCCTGTGTTCCCTGGACCAGTTCACCGAATCACGAAACATGGCTGCCCACGCAAGTCTGCGCGGTACCATAGTTCCCCCCGGGCCGTCAATTCGTTCAGTAAGCGCTGGCGTTACCTGAGCGTACACCTGCCAGACAGCATTCGCTGCTGGTCCAAAGGTAAACCAGCCTGGATTAGGAGTCGAGGGGTCACTTTGCATTAAGGGCGGGCTCTTGAGCCAGCCCTGGTACAAGGCATCAATGCCATGTATGATGATGTTAACGACTGCTGGATTATGGAACGCGGTTGTGTACGGCACATGGTACGAGCGAGCAAGAAATTGAAGCTGCATCTGGTTCAAGGCATGCTTCTGGTGCAATTCACCGGCAATCTCACGATTAACGCGATCCTCTACTTGTCGAAGAATGGAGGATGTACTGGGCAACTGCGCAATGGGCTTGTGTTGTGGAAGCGACGCAACAAGTGCGTGGTTCGGCGAGAAATATGCGTTAGTGTCGGTATAGGCCGCGTAAATTGCCCGAGATGCCACCCTCATTGGTTTCTGAAACTGGGCGAAATTGGCACCATAGTCCCACACTTCGCCTGTTGCGCGTATCTGAAGGCGTACCGCATGGTGATTCTGCGTGAGTGCAAATGGCAGTGGGGTTGTTTCAAAGTAGAACCGGCCAGGGCAGGGTGCCTGCATGTTCAAGGTGTTTGCATCCAGAATATCGACATCACCAAGATGCATGTAACCGACCTGCTTTCCATTGCAGTAGAGTATTAAGCGGTCGGACGAAGCTTCACCACCCCATAGTTTCACGGTGACGTAGTTGCGTTCGCGAGGATTGACGCCAAGTGTGAAGGAGACTGCACCACCGTGCCAACTGGTTCCAACCGGGGGTAACAATACGCGCGCCGGTAGTAGCTGGGCACCCGTTGCCAACTTACTTCCTTCAAATCTGTCTGTAAACTGGTGAAGCCGTTCCGAACTTGATGTACCGAAGTGAATGGAGTCGACCATACCTGTTCGCTGAGCAGCCGACACCTGCGCCGTTGCTGGAACCGAAGTGTGAATGATTGCCGCTAATGTAATTAGAAAGGTGGTAATGAGTGACCGTACGTGCATGAATGATTCTCGTCTAGCGCGCTCCCAGAGCTGGAGCGGCGGAAGCGTGTATTTTGTTCGATCCCAAAGCCAGCAACAATGCGCCCGCTAAGACCACTAACACCTTGGGCGGTTCGCCGATACATAAGAAAGGTGACGGTCGGTGAACGCATTCGGGTGCAGCCGGGCCAGGATAAGAGGTTCGCGTATACTCCTGGTAATCCGCGAGTACCGTTGTCATGAATGAGAGTAACTGGCGCCGCACTACCTATGGCCCACCATTGTGAGTAATTGGTTTGCGGCGGATCCACACCGAAAATCTTGTGAACCAGTAGCTCAGTCTACCGGGAGCGTCAGTTTATTCCATCTGTTCACGTAGACTAAATCGGAGTATTGTACCGGTACAATAACCCATTTTAACACTTATGTTGCAGGATGTCAATGGCTTAGCAACAAGTACGATGTTGGCAATGAGAACCGGTGCCTTGTTATAGGAGATCCTCGTTCAGTAAGAGGTGTGACACACCAATGCGATAACCGGATAATCGCAACGGTTATTTCCTTCCAGTCCGCATGCGCCACCGTGAACCACGGGTGTCTCTTGGTTCCGGCGTCATTCTGGGCACCGTTGGCGGCCTACTTCATGCTTTGTTCTTCTCTCGTGTTCCTATCTAGCTTGTACTGGTCCAACGGAGCCGCGTAAAACGAGCTCGGTAGGGAGCCGTTCTCGCCGGCCGGTCCACTCCTGCCGTTCTATCTGCTCGAGAAGCAGAATCGCGGCGGTTTCGCCCATCTGGCGCATGGGCAGCCGAACCGTAGTAAGGCCCGGCGCTAGGAGTGCAGCATCTGGTATGTCATCGAATCCAGTCATAGAGATGTCTTCCGGAATACGAAGACCCAGGTTCATCACTGCTTTTGCCGCACCCAGCGCTGTCTTGTCACACCCGCAGATAAGGGCGGTAGGGGCCGCATCGCGCGGCATCGATAACAACCGTTGGGTTTCACTCACGCCAACATCGTAGTGGTAGCCTAGCGAAGAGACCAGGCGTGAATCAATGGGTATGCCAGATAACGCGAGTGCCTCACAATATCCGGCGTAGCGGTCCGCACCGCTTCTGCTCTGAGGAAATCCCCCGAGGAATGCAATTTTAGTATGGCCGTAATGGATAACGTGTTGAACGAGCTCCTTCATAGGCGTTTTGTTATCTATGCTGACACTCGCTACGCGCGGATCTCTGTCCTCATTATGCACCAGCACAAATGGTAACTCCGCTTCTAGCAGGGACTGCACGAAGTCGGAATCGATCGCGGGAGAGATCATTATAAGTCCATCCGTACGACCATCGCAAAACAGCGGTACGCTGCTGGTGGCGTCACGCCAAACATGCCCGGTGAATACCGTGGTGTTCTGCCCGTGTGCTGCGTTTACAGCCATCGCGCCATCCAGCAGACCACAAATGTAAGGATCGTCTATAAGTGACGTGAACTGCTGTGACAGCACTACACCAATGGTGTTCATTCTGCGGCGCGTCAGCGCCTGTGCAACTGCACTGGGATGATACTTCAGGGCACTGGCAGCATTCTGAACCTTAAGTCGCGTGTCTGGGGAGAACCTTTCGCTCTGCGGTCCGCCACCTAGAATCATCGAAACCGTCATCTTGCTTACACCGGCGTATGCTGCAACATCCTTGAGCGTTACATTTCGCTTGCGGCCCAGGGTCGGCTTGACGGAGTTGCCAGGTTTGTCGTGCTCGGGATTATCAGAATTCATACCACTATTGTACCGATAAACTACACTCAGAGACACCGCGTCCGCTGGTCGCTCGCCGTGGCTCGTTGAACGCGCGGGGAGACGTGAGCAGAACCTCACCCCCGGTGCTGCGCATTGATCCGCTCCCGGGCAGTCGCTGCGCTCGTTGAGCGAGGGGTAGCGGAAGGGAGCAGAACCTCACCGCCAGTGCTTCGCACCGACCCCCCTCCCGGGCACTCGCTGCGCTCGTTGAGCGAGGGGTATAGGAGGGGAGCAGAACCTCACCGCCAGTGCTATTGCGACTCTGGTGCAGGGCGGGAAGAAAGCCCGCAGGTTCAACAGCTTGTTGGTGCCGCTAAGTGCAGGTGATGTCGCAACATTGCGCCCCTCTCCCGAAGGAGCGATTGCGACTGGAAGGGAGAGGGGAATGACCGCAGGTCATGGGGTGAGGTTCTTGGTGCAAGTGGTAGCACAGGGGTGAGCGAGTCTGTTCAATGCAAGAGGAAGGCTCACTTGCTTTGAAATCGGTAATAAAGTCGCTTATTCAATCAGTAGTATTGACATGATTGGTGCAATCTGTTACGATTGAACGTACTGGAAGGATTGCCCGTCTCCCGTGTAACTGCACTCTCGTGGGCAGGTGCAGCCGTATTGGTTGAATTGGCTGAAATCGTACCCAACTAAGTAAGGCTAAAATGAACAGACACCTTTTTGCTGCTGCAATGTCGCTATTGCCGCTTCCACAGTGGCTACGCCCAATCAATTCGCGGTAACCAATAGGGAGAAGAAAGCCATGGTGCGTACATTTACCACAGAAGAGATTAGAAGCATCAAGATCTCCACACTGGCGCCGGAATCCGACCTTCCTGGGATGAGTTGGGGTTGGCGCGGTTGCACAGAACAACAGTTACGTTGGGTAAACCACCCGGTTGATGTACCGTCAACCCTCCGTTTTGATGCCGAGGGAAGCGGTAAACACATTTTTATGTACATTGATTACTACCCCACCGCGGCAGCCGCAAAGGCTAGCCGTACCACTGAAGGAAGCGGAATTAGAACCCAAGGGATGTTCAAAAACACGGCGGGATCGTTTACAGGTCATAAAATTGGCGAGGATGTGCACACTGTGGACTTCTACTCATCCATCGGTATCATAAATGGAATCAAGGTTGATCCCTACAAGGTGGTGTCGATTGGTCTAGTTGCACGCGATGGAAATGTCTGTATATCAATGGCCGAGGATGGGCCACCGAACTATGTATTTACAGCTCTAGACAAATGGATGCTGGAAAACACCGCAATAGACGTCTTTAAGCGTGCTGCGGTTTATGGCATGACTGCTGTCACGAAGCCGAATACTCCACTAGAGCCTCTGCCAGTGATTGAGCCATAGGTTTCACAAACACCTGTAGTGTACGTATCTGTGCTGGTGCTGGAGAAGCGCCTGGTTGCTTTACGACCTTCGCCGGGTCCCTGCCGACCTGCTTCCGGATCAGTTGAACAGGGACCCAGGGCGTGCCTCGGGTGTACTTCGTCCGCTCGTTGTACGTGCAAACCGATAACGCGTATTCTCGCCTAAGAGTGGATTATAATTATTTCCATTATAATCGCGGTCCAACGAAGTTGCATGCAGCGAAGGCGTTTATGGTGATAATCCAGTACAAATGCCAGGTTGGCGCGACATTAGCCGTGAGGTGCAAACGCTGTTGAACCAACAACGCGGTGTGGCAGTCTGTTTACTTGCCGTTATTTTAGGGGCAGGAATATTGGCACGGTCCTGTTATGCCAGCCCTGCAGTCTCCATGCTCTGTGGGCACGGTGCTCCCCGGTATTTTGAAACCATTCAGCAGGCGGTAGATGCTGTACCTGCCTACAACGACCGTGCTATAACGATACGCCTGCCCG
>JAJYCW010000033.1 GCA_021777995.1 bacterium | reverse complement strand
TGCAAACCCAACCGGACCGATTTCAGTGGTAAACGGCAGGGCGGCTGCACTTGGCGACGTACTTGGAAACCTTCTCATGTCGCAAGGAAATGAGGTCGCTCGTGAATTCTATATCAACGATGCACTCAACTCGTCGCAGCTCAGCGTTTTCGCCCGCACCGTTCAGGCACGGTACCTACAGCAACTTGGCTACTCGCTTTCCATGCCCGATGGCCGCATTGAGCCGGGGGCACTTCATAACAGCGCCGCCCGCGGTCCGGTCCAATTTCCTGAGAAGGGCTATCCGGGTGAATACGTTACCGACATAGCGAGGGCCATTGTAGAGGAAATCGGTAACGCTCACGAGTCCCAGGTTTTAGAAATACTCTCACCAACCTCCACCGTCTCTCAGGCGCAGGTGGACGAAACCGAAGCGTACTTCCGCAAAGTGACGCTAGGAAAGATGATACTCGCACAGCGTAATGCACTGGAAGCGTTTGGGGTGCACTACGACTGCTGGTTCATGGAGAGCAGCCTCTATGACGCAGGCGCGGTAGAGGCCACCATCGCGACGCTTAGTGAACGAGGCTACACCTATTCTCGCGATGGTGCCCTGTGGTTGAAATCTACTGAATTTGGAGATACCGAAGATCGCGTGCTAGTACGATCCAACGAAAAGGCGACCTACATCGCTGCGGATGCTGCCTACCACGCCAATAAATATGATCGTGGCTTTACGAAACTCATCGATATCCTAGGGGCCGATCACCACGGCTACGTAGCCCGTCTGCAAGCCTCTGTGGCCGCTCTAGGATATGATCGTTCGCAGCTTGAAATTGTGATTACGCAGATGGTATCTCTTCTTCGCGACGGTGAGGCGGTCATTGGTGGTAAGCGGAAGGGTATCGTGCTGGAGCTAAAAGAGGACCTTGTCGACGAAATTGGGAAAGATGCTGCACGCTTCTATTTCCTGCTTAACTCCTACGAGACTCCAACCACCGTAGACGTGGAGCTCGCACGACGCCAGTCTAACGAAAACCCCGTGTACTACGTTCAATATGCGCATGCAAGGCTCTGTAACATACTGCGGAAAGCCGCTGAAAGCGATATCACACTGCCCGAAAATGAGGTGGATGGTTACAGACTTCTTACTCACCCACGGGAACTCGACCTGCTTCGAAGGCTCTCGGACTATCCTGGTGAGGTGACACTTGCAGCACAGAGGTATGCACCTCATCGGCTAACGCGCTTTGCCATTGACCTTGCCGGATTGTTGAATTTATTCTATGAGAACTGTCGTGTTCTGCCAACGCGCGACGGCGACGTACCGCTGGAGCTCACAAAGGCCCGAATCGCTCTCGTAGATGGTGCACGCATTGTTCTGCGGAACCTGCTTACGCTCCTTGGCGTCTCGGCGCCGGATAGAATGGACCGTCTTGAATCCACCAGCGCGCCCGCCGCAGAAAGGTAAACAACTATGTTCGCATTGAATTTCTATTCAGAGTATTATGAAGACGTCCTCCGCAATGGACGTAAAAGTTTAACGATACGCCTTGGCGATAAATCCAATAAATACCAGGCCGGTACATTGGTTTGGGTAACCATAGGCGCGAGGTTTGCGCGGCGCATGCGCCTGTTTACCGCCATCGTTGATCGCGTTGAGGTAAAGACCATTGACCAGTTGTCTCCGCGAGAAGTTCAAAAGGAAAACCCAGAATTTCGAACCGTAGAAGACCTTGTCAACCTGCTGCGGAGAATTTACAGTGAGGATGTTAGTGTTGAAGATACCGTTACGGTAATTCACTTTTCTCCTGTAGACGAATATTCACTGCCCGATTAATCACCGAGCTACCACTTCACCTTGGTTGGAACGTGCCGTTCCAGGAAATCTGCAATATGCTTAAAGACCGCGTGAAATTCGCGAGTTACCTCTGCGTGCTCACGTCCCTCGTCCTTTTAACCCTACCCCGTTGTGGAGCCGCGTCCTCTGTTGTTCTGCGCCAGGGTACATATGTGGACTCCGCCAAGTCGACCCAAAGCTGGTCAATATCCACTGCAGGCACCCTTAGCTGGGCCGGGTCTTCATTTCTTCCTGTGGGTGGTGCATTTCATCCACAATCGTTGTTAGACTCGTCGGATGCGGCATGGCAGGTGGATGTACAGGCCCTTCAGCTGCTGAAATCACATGGTGTCAACTCGGTGATTGTATGGCCCGATAAGCCGATTGTTAACGTTAGCCCAGCCAGCTTTCAGCGTCTCATTACCTACCTTGACACCAACGGCTTTACGTACGGAATAGCCTTTGGGCCTGGCGCACTGCCCCGAATTTCCGGGTTCAACGTACGTCCTGCAGTCTATCGCTTCGATAATGCCCAGGATACGCAGGCAGTTTGGACGATAAAAGGTGTTGACGCAGCAGCCTATTTCATGGCCGACGCTGGCAGCGATAGTCGCGTGGTGCAGAAGGGTATGGCAAGAGTCAACGGAGATACCGTTACTGCTCCCTTCGTCACCGTTGGAAATATCTCGCGGCCGGTGGTTATTGCATTGCCGCATATCACAGCCGACGGCAGTGAACATATGCCAGATCTGTGGAGCAGCTTCGACACCTACCGCGATAACATCCTTGCATTCTTTAAGAATATACAGTTTGGTAAGGGACTTCGGTTTTTTATCAACCCGCTTGGCAGGTATGCGGCGATGCCAGCTTCAGACCGACACATCATCCCGAATGCACCTCTGGCGCGAATTGAATGGCAGCACTATCTAAAAACGCATCTCGGTACAGCCACTGTTATTAGCAACCGATGGCAGTTAAGTACGCCTATCGACAGCATAAAAATTCTGGCCCGGCTAGTCCCTCTCTGGAGTGGTGGTCGCGGCATTCCATACCTGTATGACCCTAAAACAGGCGAAACGCACCGCGTTGAAACCGTAAACACCACCTCAACCGGCTGGTGGAATGACTTTACAGATTGGCGCTCAGGCTCCATTAAGTACTATCTAAACGCGGTCTCTGATGTCCTTAAAAATCGAATTGCAGATGTGCCGGTAGTCGTAACAGCGATGCCAAACAGCCTGTTTCTCACCCAAACGTCCCCCGGGGGGTACGACGGCATTGCGATCTCAACCTCCCCACAGCAGCCATCAAGGCTGCAGCAACTCACCGGTCCCGCCTATGCCGCAAGCAGCTGGAGCAGCAGTCCCCTTTGGCTTATGGCCGCACCTATCGAGGCGTCTCGTACGAGTCTGTTACCACCTTATTCCACTCTAACCGCGCTCGAACAGGATATAACATCCATGCGGTCTATTGGCTTTAAGGGTTTCTTCGTCGATCAATTCAGCGCGGCTACCGATCAACCAAAGTCTCAGAACTGGTTGTCGTCGCCGCAACTACTTGACTGGCTGCACCAGACGAAGAGCGACATTGACGCCGACTCCCAGTCTCCCTTCGTTATGCCGAGGGCACTCTATTATCCTGAAGCTGCACCGGGTCCTGCCACCGTTGGGCTTGTGCCTCATAGTGCAGGGGTATACTGGCTTCCAAGCACCGCAAGCGGCAAGGCGCTGAACCTCTGGCCCTCCTTCCAAGGTTATTCCATCACTCTGCCAGACGGTACCAGCGAGACTGTTCTCACTTCGTTGATGGGCCCTCGTAAGGTACGATTTGAAACAACCACGCCGAAGGCCTTTAAATGTGAAACGCCTGAGGGAGATCCTGTTCCTGTGCAGGTGGCTGGCAAAACAAGTGTGGTAGTTCAGTTTGGAGCCGAGCCGCTTGTGTTCAAAATAGGTTCGCAAACTCCCTTCCCCGATCAGGCAGCATCCGATACCATTGCACTGCTATCCGTCTTGCTCAAGGTAACCGACCCGTCAAAGAATCCAGCCGCGACCTTTGCGCGCATTCAGTTTGACGAGGACGAACAGCTGCTCAAGGCGCACAATCCTGCTCAGGCCTACAAGGGTGCGTTACGACAGGTTGAGGCGCTCTCATTGGCCGCTAGCCCCTACCGATGGATTGAAGGCGAGAATCCGGTGGGTACGAACTTCCCAGAGTTTGCGGCAAATGCCGGTGCTAGTGGGGGCGGATATCTACGCCTTGCAACCTCGCAGCGACCATCCCAGGTGAAAGACTACGCCTCGCGTTATGTATTTGATGTACCAGAAGCGGGTGACTACACGATTTGGATGGCAGGCACTCCTCCCGGACCAGGCGTGTCACCTATTGCCTGGTATATTGATAATCATGCCGAGCACGATCCGACAAACCAGGTACCAGGTGGCCCGAACTACCTCTCAGGATATTTTGGCTGGTTCCAGCTGGGTAGCACAACACTTCCTGCAGGCGCCCATGCCATTACCATTCATGTACTTGGCAAGTCTAAGGGTAGGTATTTCTGCTCAATTGATGCACTGGTCATTGCACCTGCCGCAATCCCATTTGTTCCTGATGGCACCGAGAAACCTTTGCCATTAGATCCAAAGCTCACAGCTCAGTACCTTAAAGCAATCCTCAACGCAAAGCCGTAGTGCAGGCATCTGGATAGCTGCAGAGTTAGCACGGTAAGGCCAGGCTCCGCCAAAGGTTAACACCGTGCTAACCCCATTGCAACCCAAAATTAAGCGTGAGATGGACCGCACATGTCGGTTCATCTCACGTGGAGAAAAGTAAAGTTGGTTAAATGGCAGGTCAACAACTAATAGGAGCTGCTAGTTCAAATTAGCACGGATTCGAGCACCGTGGCGTCATGCACACAACCGCCTCGTTATCTCCTCAGTCGGTAGGGAGGATATGAAGACCACAGACGCGATCGGCTCCCTACGGATGAACCGGTTGGTTGACGTAGTCTACCAGCTTTTTTGCCGCGTTCTCATCACGGATGTTTTCAATGCCCCAACTCGATGTGTCTAACACTTCACCAATATTGCCCTTGCAAACAATTTGTCCTTTAAGGACGAAGATGAGATCCTCACCTTGATGCGAGTGGGACCACTGAAAGAACCGGCTTCTTCCCTCAGGCGTAAGATCCATATAGTCTGTCCAGGCTGGTCCAGTAATCAGGTTCGTAGGTTCTTCCTCGGTGAAGCCCCCGGTGAATTGCGCGCCCGTAAGCACAACCGGGCACACCGTTGCCACAGTTTTAGGTCCAAGGTAAATGAGATGCTCCACCGACCTGCCGCTGCCACTTCCCCCTCCCGATCCACCACTTGAATCACCAAAATTGCCTCCGCCACCGGAGGAGAATTCTTTAATCAAACTGCCCATCGTTACAGTACGCGGACCGGAATGCAGTGTCTCCGGAGGAACGGTGACCAGCATCGAATTGGTGAGTTTCGAGAATGCTGTGGCATCACCGCCCTGGTGATGCTGATACATCATATACTCAACTTCTGCCTTAATAAAAGGTGCCAGCATCGCTTCACCTGCTACGTCATCAACGTTGAGTGCATGCTGAATGGCAGCAGCAGTAACAGAATTGCAAAGTTGCCCGTTGTTTGGGTTGAAAATGGAATTCCATCCGTATTCAGTTAGGGCAACGCGTGCCGCAGTGTTCTCCGTGGTTACTTTGAAAAGCGTCCGAGTATAATTACCCTTAGGATTAAGAACCCCAACCACTGTGAGCCCGTTAAGTACTGGACTAAGCGGCGGCCATTTTTTCGCGAGCAGTATATGATCCTGTATCTGGCCAACCACGTACCAGATTGCAAACAAGGCAATAAGCCCCGCAATTAACTTTCTGGTACCTCGCTCGCGCATATAGCGCATTCGTGCGGGCGCCCCCCCGTCTTCACCCTCGCCTGGAGGAAATAACGGCATTAACCTACCTCAATCTATCTGTACAGCTCGGTTTTTAGAGCTGCAAGAAGCCTCTCTACGTTTTTCATATCTGCAGCAAATCCCATGGTACCTATACGCCAAATTTTGCCCTTTAGCTTTCCAATGCCACCACCAATCTCAATTCCATGGTGCGAGAGCAGGTTGTTGCGAACCAATAGGTCATCTACGCCTGGCGGGAGTGCTACCGCATTCAACGTGGGCAGTCTTATAGCTTCAGGCGCCAACGGTTCAATGCCAAATTCGCGTAGGCCCGCTATAAGTGCGTTGCTAGCCGTTTGATGTCTCTTGAAACGCTCATCCAGCCCTTCTTCAAATGCCTCTCCAAGTGCTGCAAACAAGGCGTAGTAGTTATTAACGGGTACAGTGTGATGATAGGTGTGGGGCGAATCATAGTAAGCACCAAGAAGCTTAAAATCAACATACCAGTTTGCATGTGGGAGACCACGTTGATGCATAGACTCCAGAACAGCATCCGTCACCGTAACGGGGGCCAGACCCGGTGGTGCACCCACACACTTTTGAACGGCCGAATACGCGATATCAATGTCCCAACCGTCGACGTCTACCGGAATTCCACCCAGCGACGTAACCATATCTGCAAGGAAAAGCGCCCCATATTCATGTGCAACCGCAGCAAACGGGGCTAAATCCTGCCTTACGCCAGTGGATGTTTCGGCATGGACAGCCGCAACCAACACCGGCGGTGAGCCACGTTCTAAATCTGTGCGCAGAGCGCTCGTCTCAACCGCCTTCCCCCACTCACCCCGTACTACGTCAACATTGGCACCAAGCCGTCCAGCCAATTCTGCAATGCGATCTCCAAAGTACCCCGCACTTACAACAACAACCCGGTCACCTTGGCCAACGCAATTCGCAATACACGCCTCCATGCCCGCCATGCCCGTACCAGTTAGCGGCACTGTGAACCTGCTTTTGGTCTCAAACAGGATGCGTAGTCCCGCTCTAATGCCTTCTAGTAATTCGAATAGCTCGGGATCAAGGTAACCTATGGGTGGCTCGCTCATTGCGGCAAGCACTGCAGGAGAGACACTGCTAGGGCCAGGTCCCATGAGCAGCCTGGGGCTCGGTAGTCGGGTCATTTTGTACTCTTCACTCTGCCTAAGAGGCCATTACGTTGTAGCCGCCGTCAACGTGCAGCACTTCACCAGTTATTGCTGTCGCCCACGGGCTCATGAGGAACATGACCGCATCGCCCACTTCCTCTGCTGTAACCGCGCGCTGAAGAGGTGCGCGGCTCGCGACGTGTTTAATCATATTGTCAAAGTCTGAGATTGCACTGGCAGCCAACGTTTTGATGGGTCCTGCAGAGACTGCATTCACGCGAATACCCTCGGGACCAAGATCTGCGGCCAGGTACCGTACGCTGGCTTCAAGAGCCGCCTTGGCCACTCCCATTACGTTGTAGTTAGGGGCAACTCGCTCCGAGCCCAAATAAGTCAAGGTAACCACACTGCCCCCAACGGGTTTCAACAACGGCCGGCATGCCCTGGTAAGCGCTACAAGCGTATACACTGAAACATCCTGCGCCAGTATAAAACCTTCATGAGATGTTGCGACGTATTCACCACCTAGCTCATCTTTGTTGGCCATCGCCATGCTATGAAGCAGACCATGAAGCTGCCCATCGAACACCTTGTCCAACTGCCCTACCAGTTCGTTTATCTGACTCTCATCCCCGGCATCACAACGGATGATCGGCGCAGAAATACCGGCATCGGCAAGAAGCTTGGCAACACTGGCTTCCTCTCGTTCACCGTATACGCTGAACGCCAGTCGGGCTCCTTCTCGATGGAGCGAAACCGCAGCATTCCAGGCGATTGACCATTTGTTGCGCGCTCCCGTAACCAGAACGTTCCGACCTTCCATTACGGATGCCATATTGAGTTGCTCCCCCCGCAAGTTGGATTTATACTTAACACTCTATTGTACCCGTAACAAGGTATTGCCTTGGCTAAAATATGCGGCCCCGTGCGTCCACGCACCAGCGATCCACCACTTCATTGTTCTCCACAATATGCAGGTAGCTATGCATATTTACGCAGGTGCAGGCATGGTTTGGCACAATTCTAATCTTGTCACCAGGCCGTGGAACCTGCTCACCGTGGTGAAGTATAATACCATGCTCCTCACTCGCCATTACGAATTGCCAGTTGGGCCTGTCAAGTATATCTCCATAGCTAGCATCATCAACCAAACGATCACTGGCAAGTGATTTAACACCAGCGTCCACCACACACTTACCATCGGAAGTGACGCTCGTCACGGTTGCAAGAACAGAGAGCGCGCAACTCCCTGGATTTCGTCCCAGTCGTTGCTGCATCCGGTCACTGAATACGTAAACGCCCGGACGCATTTCCGTTATGCCTGCCTGTTCGGCCATCAGCTCAGCGCCGGGAGTAGATCCCACGCTTATGGTGATGGGACTTCCAACCACATCGGCCACTACGGCGCCAACACGTCGGATCACCTCTGCCGCAGCATCTGCAGCTCTCCGCCGTTGATCACTCGTCATGGCACGGTAAAGGTGACCTTCATGTGTAAACACGCCACCCACACGCAGGTTGGGCTCCGCATTGATGCTGCGAGCTAATTCTGCAGCCTCGGTTGCGGTGCGCACGCCCGCCCGACCAAGCCTCGTGTCCACTTCAATTACGAGCGTGAGAGAGACACCCTGCTCCTGCGCCGCACGCGCTGCAAACCCTACCCCCTCGGATGTATCTACACCGACGGACACCACAGCGCGCGTAGCTAGGGCCGCCAGTTGCCTTGCTTTGGCCTCACCGATAATCTGGTTCGCAATAAACACATCGCGGGCACCACCGTTGACCATCACTACGGCTTCGGAGACCTTCGCAGCCGCGATACCAACTGCACCTGCCGCAAGTTGGAGTTTCATAATTTCAACACATTTGTGGGTTTTGATATGGGGTCTAAGTCGTTTGCCATGGCCAGCCGCCAAGCCAGCCATTTCTCGTATATTGGCATCTAGCCGAGACCTATCGACCAGAAGCACAGGTGTATCCAGATCATCTACGTACAACTAGTCACCTCTTAAGGGGCAATTTCAACCTTAATTGGAGCGACTCCACAGAATAGAAGCTCTCATTTAATCACTGACAGGATGCTCGTATCATTATACAGGGGTGTGGCCCCAAACTGCAGGCGTGTCGCCCCAATCCAGCTACCGTGCCCAAGGCAATGCAATTACCGAAGTGCTAAAGATAGCACAGTGGAACGGTACAATATTGATTAATTAACCGATATTTCTATGTAGATGGTGTAACGATAGGATTTCAACAATTATGATTACCAGAACGCTCCTTCTTCAAATGGCCGGGTCGCGACAAATGGAGCATTTTGCCAGGCATAATCGTCTTGCGACCGCTATGGCACAGCGCTTTATTGCGGGTGAAACAATCGAGCAGGTCACGGAACCAGTGAGGCAGCTAAATGCCAAAGGGTTTACGGTCTCACTAGATTTCCTGGGGGAGAGCGTTACATCTGAACAAGAGATTGCAGGTACTGTAGACACTTATTTGCGCCTCTTCCAGCACATCCGCACAAATGAACTTAATGCAAATGTTTCCATTAAGCTCACGGCACTCGGCATGGATATTGGCCCCGAAATCGCGAGCCGCAACCTTCAACGACTGCTTAAGGCAGCAGCACCCGAACTATTCGTGCGCATAGATATGGAGAGCTCTGCCCATACGGAAACGACCCTGCAGATCTTTCGAGACGTTTTCACTGCTGCGGTGCCACTTACAAACACCGGTGTTGTAATTCAGTCGTATTTGCGCCGCAGTGAGGCCGATGTGGAGGAGTTAATAAAGCTGGGCGCACGTGTTCGCCTATGCAAAGGCGCCTACCAGGAGCCTGGATCGGTTGCCTTTACGACGAGGGCGGAAGTCGATGCCAGCTACGTGCGTCTCATGCGCAGGCTCCTTGAGAGCGGAGTGTACCCAGCAATTGCAACCCATGACAAACAGATGATTGATGCAGCCCTGCAGTTTAAGCAAGAGTTGCAACTTGCACCGGACAGGTTCGAGTTTCAGATGCTCTACGGCGTACGGCGCGAATTACAGGAACAGCTTGTAAAAGAGGGAAACCGCATGAGAATATACACTCCATTTGGCGATCACTGGTATCCGTACACCATGCGCCGACTCGCGGAAAAACCCGCCAACCTGAAACTTGCACTCACCAGCATGTTGCGCGGCTAACCTCGTCGTTTTACCATCTCTACGGCAAGAAGGATGGCTGCAATCATGCTATGTGGCCGCGCCACACCGCGGCCAGCGATGTCAAATGCTGTACCGTGGTCAGGGCTGGTTCGTATGAAGGGAAGACCCACGGTTACGTTGACTCCCCGATCGAATCCTGACAATTTGACCGGTATATGACCCTGGTCGTGATACATTGCTACAACAATGTCAAACTCGCCTTTCACTGCACGGGCGAACACAATATCCGGGGCTTCCGGTCCCACAACTCTCCATCCGCGCATACGGCACGCGGCAATGGCAGGTGCGAGGATGTTGCACTCTTCTAACCCAAATTTACCACCTTCACCGGCATGCGGATTTACGCCGGCTACCGCAACCAGCGGTGAATCAATCTCCAACAGCGAACACCCTTTTATCGCGCTTTCAATCGTCTTGCTCACACTGCTCACACTAATTGCGTCTAGGGCCGAACGGAGAGAAACATGCGTGCTGACATGAATTACGCGCAGGTTTCCGGAAACGAGCATCATAGAAACGTCTCTACACCCAGCCAAGTCGGCCAGCAGTTCCGTGTGCCCCGGGAACGTCGAGCCGCCCAATGCCGCTGCTTCCTTGTTGATTGGCGCCGTTACCAGTGCATCGGCAGTTCCTTCCATTACCGCGGCTGCAGCCTCGCGCACCCATCGAATTGCAGCGGAACCGGCTTCTGAATTTATCTCACCGGTAGGGACAACCTTTGACAACTGTCCGTCATCGATGATGCGCCGTGGCATAGTTAGCGATAACGTAGAGCACGTTGCAGCTAACACCGCACCGCTTCCGTAAACTACGATCTCACAGCAATCCTCTATTTCACGGGAATTCACTGCCTTAAGTACCACTTCAGGGCCGACGCCGGCAGGGTCGCCAAGCGACACCGCGATTACTGGTTTCATTCGCTATTTGCCTCCGGGGAATAAACGCTGCTGCCCTCGCTTACAAGGCAATCAACCAACCTGCTTAGCGTGCCTTCATCACCAAAACTGCCTGACTTCAGTACTAATTGCCAACTGCGGGCAAGATGCATCTCTCCAAGCGGAACGCCTGGCTCCAGCTGCTTATAAATCGAGATACGTCTGCAGCCGCCTGTCGACAGCAGCCGTTCCGCAGTATCGCCTCCAGAAATGATTAACGTGGTGAATTCACCAGGTAAGTCTAGGGAGGCCGCCGTGGGAAGAGCGATTTTGTCCACGTCATCGTTTGCGTGAGTCGTCCACAACAAGTGTGGCTTACTTTTCTGATCGTCTGCAAGCCAATCCTCTGCCCGTATTGGAAGCCGCCTAACAACCCTGACGTCCATGCGGGTTGCTAGCCGCGCACACTGACGCTTTGCAAGCGGAGTATTGCTCCCAATGATGGTGAGCACTCTGCCGCTATGTGCTGCCTTAACAAACCGATGCCCATCGCTAGAATTGCAGTCCAGCAGGTTGGCTAACGCACCTGCCAGGCCTGCAGAACCTGCAGGCGCAAGAACGGGCGTCTCGGTCGCCGCGAGTTGCGCCCAGGCGTGGAGGTCTTCATCGGTTGAGGCTGCAGCCACCAAAACGAGAGGGTGCCGTGCATTACCTTGTAGACCTCGACCCTTCAGAAATCGCAGGCACTCGACTGGGTTAGCGACCGCTACCGTGGTGTAACAGCCCTGAGCAGCGAGAAGAGCAGGAATACTGCACACTTCGTCGCCATTTACGAATAGTTTGCCGTCATGAACAGTGCGGCCCTGCTGCGGGAACGCAGGGCACAACAAGACGACGTCGGCATTCACTTTCTCCGCGTAGCATTGGATGGACACGCCGACGTTGCCGCGCAATGTGCTGTCCACTTTGAGATACGGACAGCGGTCCTGCAGTAGATTGGCTGGCAGATCCCTCCAGCGATGGGAAACCTCGTGTTGGGAGATATCACGCGTAGCTAGACTGTAAGAAGTCACTGCGTTGCCCGCGTGTTTGGTGTCCTCTATCTCGCCTAAATACACGGCGGAATTCCATCCTCGCAGGGCAAACATGGCGGCCGTGTCTGCTGCTCCTGTCAGGTCGTCTGCAAAGATAGCGTATTGCCGCACAACGCCTCCCTTACAAGATTGTCGCTACAGATAGCAGCGTTCCTAAGCACCATCTTATGCCATCAATACACCGCTCGCGATTAAAATTGTCACGGTTCATCAAGGTGCCGAAGAAAGGGTCTTCATCGGTTGAAGTACCCAGTTCACTTAGAATTTCGAACACAGGCGGTAAGGGTATCCCCATTGTTGTCAACGCGCGCGCGAAGTAGTCGATAAGGTTAGGTATGCGTTTCTCTTCGTCTATGGACTCGTGCATGAGGAGATACAAAACAGCAGCAACGTCCAACAGATAGGAGACCTGCTCACTAGGTGGCGCCTTGAACTCAACATCAATGCCGGCTAATTGAAGCGCTTCACGATACAGTTCGACCTTGCGAAACAGCACTATCTGCCCATCCGCAACGAGCGGATGGAGAACGCCATTCTGCTCCAATAAAAACGTGTAAAAATCTGGCACCTCGCGCTTTCCGTTTATCCTTAGGCCCATAAGGTAGAACATTTCTACGTTGCCGCTGTTGCTAATCGCATTTGTGGTCAAATTACTGCTTGCTCCCTGAATTCGTTCCATCTTGTAATGGTATAACGGTATCCCTGTTCAATTAGGTATAGTTGCCGATGCGCTGCGAAGTCAACCTCAACGGTGTCCTCGCTAACAATTGAGTAGAAATAGGCGCGATTGTCCTCGCGATGCGGCCTTAAAATACGCCCCAATCGCTGCGCCTCCTCCTGACGCGATCCAAACATACCGCTAACCTGTATGGCGACCCTTGCTTCCGGAAGGTCAACTGAAGTATTTCCCACTCTCGATACCACCAGGACTCGGTGAATTCCCGCTCGAAAGTCCTCGTAGAGAGCGGCGCGCTGACGATTCGGCACCCTGCCCTCTATGAGGGGAGCCTCTAGTCTAGCCGCCAGTTTTCGCAGCTGGTCAAGGTCTTGACCCATTACCAGACACGACCTATCGCGGTGCAGAGCTACAATGTGCTGAACCACTTCCTCCTTTGCAGGATTGCCTGCTGCGACAGCGTAAGTGTTTCGCATGCTGCTTGCCGCGTAGGCAGTACGTAACTCTGGTGGCATGGGAACACGAACCTCAGTACAATCCGCACGGGCGATCCAACCCGCTGCCTCCATCTGCTTCCAGTGGGCATCCATCCGGCCCGGCCCGATCAATGAGAATACGTCAAGCTCCTTGCCGTCTTCTCGTACCAGAGTACCGGTTAAACCCAACCGACGGCAACTCTGAAGTTCCGCAGAGAGCCTGAACATTGGTGCCGGCAGCATATGCACCTCATCGTATATTACCAGACCCCAGGCTTCGGTATTGAGGATGGACGGTGTTGCACTATTTGTCAGCCGGCTGCTTTCGTTCCGGTATGCTGCGGTAAGTGCGTGATACGTTGCCACCGTAACAGGCATTATCTGCTTCACCTCGCCGCTGTACTCACCAACATCCTCACGGGGTAGGGTTGTCTTGTCGAGTATCTCTGCGATCCACTGGCGGGCCGCCGTTATACCAGGGGCAAGTATCAATGTGCGCGTGCGAGCGAGTTGCATAACGCGCAGACCGATGATCGTTTTGCCGCTGCCACAGGGAAGGTTAAGTACACCACACCCGCCAGTAATTTTGCCATCGGCCCAAAATCGCTGTGCAGCCAGTTCCTGATATTCGCGCAGCTGGAAACTCTTGCCGCTAGTAGTTAACGGTTTGAGGTCAATTTCAAGAGGTGCTCCCTCTGTATACCCAGCTTCATCGACAACAGGATATCCATACTGCAGCATTGCTCGCTTCACGGTGCCCCTCGAAGCCGGGTTGATCTCTGTTGTTCGCGCATCCAAGTGGCTCCAGATTGCACTGCCGATATCCGGAATGTGCTGAATCTCGCGCATTAGCAGATTGTTCTGTGCCTTCAATATGAGCCGCTCACCGTCTCGTAGTAGAAGCACCCGTCCGTATTTACTACACCAATCTTCTACCGCCTCGGTAATACTGCCCGGTAGCTCGTACCTGGATGCTTCTTTTAGCACATCCAATATGGTGCTCGCCGTAACCCCAGTTGAACAGGCATTCCACACGGTAAGAGGAGTTAAACGGTAAACGTGATAATCGCCTGGGCATCGTGCCAGTTCACAGAATGGTTGTATTGCGTCTCTAATGAAAGCATAGTTCGCGCTTCGGGTGTCCAACAGCAGTTCGCGGGGTGATTGCGCGACAAGAGGTTTGTCTAAATTGATTTTTACGATCCCATTACCTTGGCTTTTCAGCCAACATTCTACCTTAACCTTAAGTCATTTATCCCCAAATCAGGTGCAATAACGAGTTCGATTAACTTAGCCTAACATGCCGCGCCAAAAACGTCGCGGTCTGGATTGGGGTGTGAACGGCGGCTAGATATTGAGATTGCGCAATGTTGCAACCCAACCGCACGTAGATAAACCATGAAGCCGATAGCGGTAATCTAACCAAACTATCAATGGAGTGAACATGGAACTACGAAACCTTGGCAAAAATGGACCGACCGTAGGCGCTCTAGGATTGGGTTGCATGGGAATGTCTGAATTCTACGGAGCCCTGGATGACACGGAATCTATCGCAACAATTCACCGTGCGATTGATCTGGGATGCACGTTGCTAGATACTGCGGATATGTATGGCGTGGGACGCAATGAGGAGCTTGTGGGCAAAGCGATAGCCAACCGTCGGAGTGAGGTGGTACTCGCGACCAAATTCGGAAACGTTCGCGGTCCAAATGGGGAGTTTTTAGGGGTGAATGGCCGGCCAGAGTATGTGAAGGCTGCGTGTGATGCAAGCCTACAACGGCTAGGAATTGACCACATTGACCTCTACTATCAGCACCGTGTTGACCCAAATGTCCCTATTGAAGAGACCGTTGGTGCCATGGCAGAACTCATAACTGAGGGTAAGGTCCGATACCTGGGGCTGTCGGAGGCGGCTGCTACAACTGTTAGGCGAGCTGACGCAATCCATCCTATTACAGCTCTGCAGACGGAATATTCTCTCTGGTCGAGAGATCCCGAAGGTGACATTTTGAACACGTGCCACGAACTAGGAATTGCCTTCGTTGCATACAGTCCTCTAGGAAGGGGTTTTCTCACGGGTCGTTTCCAGAAGCCATCTGATATTACTGCGGATGATTGGCGGCGTAATCACCCAAGATTCACCGGCGACCATTTTTCAAATAACCTGCGACTTGCTGAAGCAGTAAGGAACCTCGCAGCAGCACACGGATGCACCGCCGCGCAGTTAGCGCTTGCGTGGGTATTAGCAAAAAGCCCCTCAATCATACCCATACCCGGTACCAAACGTACGAAGTACCTGGAAGAGAACTGTGGTGCCCTGAACGTCAAGCTTAGCGCTGACGATCTTGAACAACTGGAGTCGTTTTTCCCCATTGGTGCTACATCTGGAGACAGGTACCACGAACAGGGAATGCGGGCAATCAATTTGTGAAAAACGGGAACGAACGGGTGGCCATCTGCACTGGTGCCGGTCGCGGTCTTGGGCGTGCCGTGGCCATTGGACTGGCAACCGCAGGGTATAGAGTTACGATTACAGCCGCGGCACACAAAGAGGAGATTGCTGCAGTAGCCGCGGCCGCCCCAACGGGTACGGTATTACCACTTATTGCGGACGTATCGGACCCAGCTGCGTGCGAATATGTAGTCCAAGAGACGGAAGCCAAGTTAGGCATTCCCAGCGTCCTGATTAACAACGCAGGTCGTGGAATGCGATTTGTTTCCGAACAGTTCGCAACTGAGCCCACCAAGTTCTGGGAGACCGGCGCCGACGTCTGGCGAATGATTATCGACACCAATGTCAATGGGCCGTTTTATATGGCTCGGTGCGTTGTACCGCTTATGCTGAAAAACGGTTGGGGTCGCATCGTTAACATCTCGATGAACCACGAAACCATGCGCCGCGAAGGCTTTTCTCCATACGGTCCCTCGAAAGCCGCATTAGAGTCTGAAACGGCCATCTGGGCGCAGGATCTAAATGGCACAGGGATTACGGTGAACGCGTTGCTGCCGGGAGGGGCGAGTGATACAGGTATGCTGCCGGCCAACCTTCCGGTATCCTTGCGAAGCAGGCTTCTTCAGCCAGAGATAATGGTGCCCCCGCTGCTCTGGATATTATCTGATGAAGCGAATGAATTCACTGGTAAACGGATTAATGCAGCCTTATGGCATAGCGATGCCGCAGAGCCGCAAAACAGCATCGCGGTAGAACCTGCGGGATTTTAGCAGCAATGTTCACGGTGTTCCTTAGGAACCTCCTGCCACCTAAGGTTGAGGCGGTACATCAGGTCCGGGATTTCTGATACCTGCTTCCACGGCAGGCGCCCTTTAAGACCGGTGCACCTTTAGCCATGTCAAACGACTCTCAATTGGAAGGGTAGAGGTAAAGCATGATTTTTCGGTATTATTTCGTAAATTCAGGTTGAATTGGCCCGTTGCGCCTTCCTCTGTGTACCCATTGAACTCACATAGCCAACCGAATCAATAGTACGGATTGAAAAGCACGTTTCAGGGAGCACACATGCTATCAACTTTCCTGCCGGTACGTCCGCAGTTACAGGCGTTACAAGAGGAGGCTACTTCGCTATTCGACGATTGTTTAGCGGACAACCCAAATGCGCTTTATGACTGGAACATGTTCGCAGAACGGCAGTTTAACCGTAACATCTGCACCATCGAGGATGCGCGAAATGTCGTCGCCAGAGGCTACGGGCTGTCGACGTGGAGCCGACTTGAACTTGCATGCGTGGTGACTGACAGCATTTGGCGCGGAGACAGTGGTACGTTGATATCCACAATCTCGCAGTCGCCCTACCTGTTGCATGAAGACGCGCGCGGAGTGAGAGGCAATTGGGGTCCACCGCTTTCGTATGCAGCCACGGTTGGAGATGAAAATCTGGTAAAGGCACTTTTGGAGATGGGCGCACGCGATATCCAATATGCCTTCGACCGCGCCACGCTAAAGGGGCACCTCTCCATTGCAGAACTATTACATTCAAGAGGAGCAATACCGGAACGAGGATGCATTATGGGTCCGTGCGAAACTCTTAACGCGGATGGCCTTCGGTACCTGCTGTCGGCGGGATCTGCAGTAGAAGACCACAACGGCAACCCGCTGGCACCCCTTGGTCTCGTGCTACAAACGTACAGCCGGAACCCTGAGGGTAAACATGCATGCCTGGCCCTCCTGCAGGATGCCGGTTGCAACCTACCTGAAAGCCCGCCGATGGCCGTGCACGCAGGTCGGATTGATCTTCTGGAGCAGCATGCGCGCCGCGACCCTGACATGCTGAACAGAAGATTTTCACATGCTGAGATATTCCCGATTGAGCTTGGCTGCGATAGCGACGAAACGTTAGCTCTTCATGGCACGCCGCTTGCGGGTACCACACTGCTTCACATGGCAGTTGATTATGATGAATTTCAGATCGCCGAATGGCTTCTAGAGCGCGGTGCAAATGTCGACCAACCTGCAATAATAGATTCCGATGGATTTGGTGGGCACACTCCACTGTACGGTACCGTGGTATCACAGCCATTCAGAGTAGGATTGCGTCTCGACAACTCAATGGCGCAACTGTTACTGGATGCGGGCGCCAAGCCGCACACACGTGCGTCTCTGCGCAAACGCCTTCGATTTGTCGATGACGAGACGCTTCATGAGTACCCAAATGTAACGCCGTCCGAATGGGGGCGTCTGTTCCACGATCAGTCGTGGGTCTCGCCAACTGCACTTGCGCTCATTGATGCCGCAGCCACTGTAAGGTAAGCCGTTCCTTCTTCTCGGGTACAATTGCTCAAAAGGGCTAATAGATCCAATGACATTTCCGTCGGCAGCTTACAGCATCGCACTCGACAAAATACTTCCGAGATTAGCCGTGGAGGTATTACAGCGCAATGTGCCGTTAGACCACCTATGCACTCTTAGGGTTGGCGGCCGTGCGGACTGGCTACTCGTAGCTGAAACGGTCGATGTATTGGCTGGCGCTGTGGCCGCTGTCCAACGTGCGAATTACCCCTATCATGTACTTGGTGAAGGCAGTAACATCCTACCATCTGATAAAGGTGTACGCGGACTGGTAATAGTCAACCGCTGTACGTCGCTTGAGTTGGGTACTACCGTACGGGTAGACACGGGAATCGGCCTCATGATGCTCTCATTCCAGGCGATGCGCGCGGGGCTTTCCGGCCTTGAATGGGCAGTGGGTATTCCAGGTACGCTTGGCGGCGCACTTGTGTCGAATGCCGGCGCATACCGTGGAAACATCGGGCCACTCGTGCAACGCATCGAGATTGTAGAGGGTGCCTTCCGCCGATGGGAACCACGAGAATGGATGGACTTCTCCTACCGTAATAGCAGACTTCGGCACGGTGGCGGCCTTCCGGCTTGCTTACTTAGAGCCGAACTGCGGTTGTCCCCAGATAACACGCCGGAGATACGTTCACGTGCCAGGGAATTTCAGCGACAACGGATACCCAAACAACCCTGGATCCCCAGCGCCGGCAGCTTCTTTAAGAATGTCAATGATTCGGAACTCGCCAACAATTTGCCGGGGCTGCCAGAGCCGTTGCGCAAGGCAGGAGTGGTACCCGCAGCGTATCTTTCGGAGTCTGTCGGCTGCAAAGGCTTGCGGGTTGGCGGCGCTATGGTGGCTGCCCGTCACGCGAATTTTATCGTTAATACGGGCAACGCCACCGCCAATGACATATTTTCAGCCGCGGAACTGGTAAAGGAGCGTGTGTTTAGTAAGTTCAACGTGCTACTAGAGGAAGAGGTCCTACGTATAGGCGACTGGTCGTGCATTGGGCAGCCGTAACGAAAGGATTGGCCTAATGCAACCAGGTGATACGATTGGCATTTGCGCGCCAGCTGGCCCCGTACCAGAGGACGAGTTGTTCCGAGGTGTCGATCTCCTCCACAAGCGCGGATATCGAACGAAAGTCGCCGCTGCGACCGTTACAGAAGTGCAACCGCTTCGATACCTTGCGAACGATGATAGAAGCAGACTGCAAGGTTTACACGAGTTACTAGTTGATGACGACGTCGGCATGGTTTTGTGTGCCAGAGGAGGATATGGTACTCAGCGGTTATACCCATACCTTCCGCCTCTGATGCGCGACTATCCAAACAAGGTCCTGTGCGGTTATAGCGATATCACTGGGCTTCACACCGCATTCAGGGGGCGCCTTACACGAATACACGGACCGAACCTCTCTACACTACTGGCAATGGACGATTTGAGTTCGTGCTGGTTCTGGAATCTCGTCGAACAGCACGTCGCTGCCGTTGAACTACCTGAAACGGAGACTACGCTTGACGTGCTCGTTCCCGGCACGGCGTCAGGCGTACTAGAAGGCGGTAATCTCTGCATCCTTGCCCACTGCTGCGGCACCCAGTTTCAGCCACAGTTCTCTAACTGTATAGTGCTACTGGAGGATGTTGGAGAGCCACTATACCGAGTTGACAGGTATCTTACTCAGCTCATAAATTCCGGTGCGCTGTACAACGCTGTGGGCTTTATTCTGGGTACGGTATCACCCGCTGCAGGTGCCACTGAGACCGTAGACAGCGGTGAGCTTCGCCAGCTATGGTTAGACCGTCTGGCGCCGCTACAGGTACCGGTTGTGGCGGGAGCGCGCTTTGGGCACGTGGCAAATCCTTACGCCCTACCTATGGGCGTTCATGCTACCTTAGACGCTGACTGCCGGAAGATCACAATCCAAACCCCAATGAACACTGGTTAGACCGCATGGAAATCGGGAGGAGAAATATGAAGAGGGCACTCTTAGTCGGAGGCTGTACCCAACCATGGCACCGTATTGAAAACGCAAGTCCACCCGTGGTGTCTCAACTGGAGATGATGGGTTTCGACGTAACCGTTAGTGGTATATTCCACCCAGACGGAGGTGATAGTTGGACTGGCGACTACTCAAGTCTGACATTACCGACGCTATCCAAGTATGATTTGTTGGTGCTTATGACTACGGACAACGAGCATCACGGAGCATGTCCAGATGAAATCTGTACGTGGGTCAAAAACGGAGGTGCTCTTGCGGCTATACATGGCGCCGCGGCCTCCTTCCGAGACGATCCACAATACATAGAAATGCTTGGTGCAGCCTTCCGACATCACCCTCCTCAGCTTGCGTACAACATTTCTCCTACAAAACGCGCGCATGAGATTACTGCCGGAGTGCACGCATTCTCATGCTTTGACGAGCTATACCTTTTCGAACGCTACAATCCAGATACGTTAGTGCTACTTGCCGAAACGGATAATTACGAGAACGAAGGGCGTGTTCCCATTCTCTGGATTAAGGAGTACGGCCAGGGCCGCCTCTTCTATCTGGCGCCGGGCCATAATGCGGAAACTATGCAGTTACCACAATGGCAGGTGTTATTTGCACGATCAATACGCTGGTGTTTACACGAATCTCTCTAGGTTACAGGTAACAAATACTGGCTAATCGTAGTACACTTAATTGATGGCCGCTGCGAGTGGCCTAACGCCAAAGAGGAGAAATTTCCATGCCGGAATTTACCGTACCACCGCTGCCTTATGCCTACGAGGCCCTTGAACCCGTGATTGATACTGAGACGATGCACCTTCATCACGACAAACACCATCAGGCGTATGTTACCAACCTAAACGCTGCGCTTAAGGATCATCCTGCCTTCTTCGATAAGACAGTTGAACAGATTATTGCTGACCTGAACGGAGTACCAGAAGCAGTTCGAACAGCCGTGCGCAACAACGGCGGTGGTCACGCGAACCACTCTCTCTTTTGGGATCTCATGACTCCCGGTGGCAGCTCAACACCTACCGGGCCCCTAGCTGCAGCCATCGCTTCCACTTTTGGCGATGTGGACACGCTGAAGAGCCAGATCAACGACGCTGGCGCAAAGCGGTTCGGAAGCGGATGGGCATGGCTTGTAGTAGACAATGGAAAGCTAGCGGTCATGTCTACGGCTAATCAGGATAGCCCGGTAATGGAGGGCAAGGCACCAGTGATCGGAATTGATGTGTGGGAGCATGCCTACTATCTGAAGTACCAGAATCGACGACCAGACTACCTGAAGGCCTGGTGGACTGTCCTAAACTGGGACATTGCTGCAAAGAACTACGCTGCAGCCATCGGTTAGTCTGCAGGTTTGTCGCCCGAAGGTTGCTCGAATCTGCTTTGTCATCTTCCTAAAGCAGGTGACATTGTGGTTTATCAACCTTCGGGCTATCACGCAAACGTGCAACGGTGTCTTAACGCTGCTTGAAGATCCATTTGGTATTGTTGCCTACTTACTTCAATGACTCCCAGTGAATGGAGGTGATCCGTAAGGTACTGCACATCCATTAATTGGAATCCCCTCACCCTCAACCTTTCAACGAGAAAATAAAGAGCAATTTTGGAGGCATCTGTTTCACGGTGAAACATACTCTCCGCCATAAAGGCTCCACCAAGAGCAACCCCGTAAGCACCGCCTACCAAACGCTCATTTATGTTAACCTCTACAGAGTGTGCAAATCCCATCTGGTGAAGCTGAGAGTAGACCTGCACAAACTCATCGCTAATCCAGGAGCCTTCTGGTCGGTCAGCACAACAGCGCATTACATCCGTGAATTTCTGGTTAAATGTAATATCAAAATCACGTCTGCGTAAGCGCTTTTGAAGGCTTCTGGATGTATGAAACCCATTTAGTGGCATGATGGCCCTGCGCTCTGGAAGGAACCAGAGGATCTCATTTTCGGCCTCATGATACATGGGAAACAACCCATATTGATAGGCTGCCAAGATACCATCTGGTGTAAATTCAAGTCTCACAGAGGGAATACCACCATCCATTTTCCCTGATTCTACCCGTTGCAAAAGGTATACTGCAAACGGTCTAGAACAGGCTAAAGTCATAGATGTCGGAGGTGCGTGTGCTTCTTGCAATCGACGTGGGAAATACCAATGTAGTGCTGGCTACCTATCATGGTCGCGGTGCCAACGCAAAGCTGCTGGCCGATTGGCGCATAAAGACAGACCGAGAACGAACAACCGACGAATTGGGGGTTCTGGTGAAGCAGCTGTTGGAATACCAGTCCATACCGCTGCAGGCAATATCAAACGTTGCTATTTCTAGCGTAGTGCCTCCCATTAACGAGACGCTGGTCTCATTCGCACGAAAATACCTTAATACTGAACCATTCCTGGTAGGACCGAATATCGATACCGGCATCTCAATCCGCTACAATCCACCTTCCGACGTGGGCGCAGACAGAATATGTAATGCAGTTGGCGCCTTTGCAGGTTATGGTGGACCCTCAATTGTGGTAGATTTCGGTACGGCTACGACTTTGGACGCGATAGCTTCCAACGGGGATTACCTTGGGGGATGTATTCTACCAGGCGTGGGGATCTCCATGGATGCACTGTATCGGCAGGCTGCGCGGCTTTTCAGGGTGGAATTGTCAGCTCCTCCCTGTGCAGTGGGAACCAACACTCAGCATGCCATCCAGAGTGGAATAGTCTTCGGTTTCGCCGGTCAAACGGACGCCATGGTCGACCGCTTCAAAGCCGAAATAGGCGATGGCGCACGCGTTGTGGCCACCGGCGGTCTGGCGCACTTGATTAAGCAGGCCAGCCGCACAATTGAAGTAGTGGACGAATTGGTTACCCTGGAGGGCCTTCGGTTACTATTCGAGCGGAACCGCCGAGGATGAAACCACGTCCAGGCTGTCTCGCGAATAAGCCTCAACGTCGCTGTCCTTAAAGGTAATCATGTAAGCAAACGCGCATATTAGTGTAGTTGCGGCGGGCAGTATAAACACCGGCGCCCAGTCGGTTACCTGCCCTATTACCTTCCCATGAGATATCACATTATGGGTGAAGTGTTCCTGAACGATGCCACTCAATAATGCGCCTAATACGTTCCCTACCCCTAGCGTCATTATTGTAAGCAGGCTCTGTGCGCTCGCCCGAATATCACTGGGTGATACGCGGTCTACATAGAGCTGCTGCACGACAAGAACAAAAGCATATCCAAAGCCATGAAGGCCAAGAGATAACACAACCAGCCATACAGGGTGCGCAATTGCAAAAATGAGGTACCGGAGTGGCCAGGCGAAACTACCAACCAACAAACACCACTTCATACCTTTTTTGGGTAGCCACAAGGGAAGCAATATCGCGAGAGCCCCCACTTCTGCCACCTGGCTGATAGCCTTGGTAATAGGGACCAAGGTATAAGGAATGTTCAGGCTTATGAGGAACTGCGGGCTAAGATTGTAGAAGAACATAAACTCGGTGGCCGCAAAGAACGAAATCCACATAAATACCGCAAACCCAGGTACCTCTTTAAACAGGCGAAACGCCTTTCGAAAGGCAAACGGATCCGCGCGTTGATCCTTCATAGGTGGGGTATCAGGCAAGAACAAGCTGAATACAGCCATAACAAGGTTGAATATTCCCGTTAAAAGCAACTCGGGGATCGGGCCGGTCACCGCTCCTTTTGGCGTATGCAGGAGTATGTTGAAGATGAAGAGTACACCCGCAGCGGCAATCCAGCCGATCGTGCCCGCCGTTCGGATAACAGAGAAAATTCGTTCGCGTGCAGCCTCGGTACTGCTGATTTTATCAATCTGGCGGAACGATATGGAGTTTGTAATTCCCAGGCTGGGCGCAAACAGCAGGGACCATACGAGCATGAGCACGGTAAGACCTGATGCAGTTGTCTGATAGGCCATCGCGAATGCTGCCACAGCGCATAGGGCATGAGAAATCGACAGAAACAGCTGTGACGACATTACTCGATCGACAAGCTGACCGCCTAAAAACGGAGACAACAGGCATCCCATCCAGAACGCGCTGATAATGACGCCAATCTGTTCGGGAGCAAACCCGCGGTTGGATAGTGTTCCACTTAGAATCGCCATCCATGCTCCCCAAGCCGCATATTCGAGGAACATCATTCCCGCCAGGAGGAAACCCACCTTACGTTGCATACTACTCTCCTCAATCCTAGTTAGGGGCTTTATTCGTAACCGCGTGCGGAAAATCCTGCATTGTGTTGTGCATGCACTAAATAACGTGGAGGCGGAGGTTAGAACGACATGTTCTTGAGGACTAACGGGCACTGCACAGCGAGCACCATGGCGCTCTCACGCGGCCTTCGGCAGCCCGGTAACAGGAGAGTGTTCAGCACGAAAGCATGTAGACTGATTGCGACCGTGATGTTTAGAGTGGTACAAGGCAGTGTCTGCCTCGCCAATCAACTGTTCAGCCGCTGAAGAGTTGAAACCGCATACTGCAACACCGAGAGAAACGGTAACCCCGACTGCTGTTGCTGAGCTACTTTGTACAGCAAGCCGTATCTGCTCCGCGACGGCTAACGCCTCACCCAGCGGGGTAGAAGGTAGAATAACTGCAAATTCCTCGCCACCATAACGGGCGACGATCTGCTTCTTCGTACAGACAGATGCCAGCACTGTGGCAACGCGCCGAAGCACTTCATCGCCAGCAGGATGACCGTATTGATCGTTGTACCGCTTAAAGTAATCGACGTCTAGCAGGATCAGGGCCACGGGTGCGTTACTAACGGCGCCTTCATCCATCGCTGCGCGTAGTCGCTCCTGAAAAGTTCGGTGGTTGAATAAACCGGTCAAACCATCGCGTGAAGCAAGGTCATGAAGCCTCTGATTTGCCGTTTCGAGTTCGTGTTTCTGCGACTCCAGCTCAAGCGACTGGTTGTTGACCATTTGAATTTCGGCCTCCAGTTGTGCATTGGCCGCCGCAGCCGCATCTAGCGCGGACCGTAGGCTCTCCTCGTAATGGTGTCGATCGGTAACATCTATCGCAGTAATGATTACCCGTATTGGCTCGCCAACAAGGTTCTTCTCGCAGCGAAGCAATAGGTTCAAGTATCTGGTGCCGGAATCAGTGCTGCTTGGCAGCACCTGTACAGTGGTATCATCTCCCGAATGCATAACGCTCTTCAACGCCGATAGAAACAAACCGGTCGACTCCACATTTATCAGGTTGCGGATCTTGTCTGGGCTGGAAGGGATATTGGCAGTTTCAATGCCGAACAATCGCATGGCCTCTGCTGACCAATAGGCTTCCGCGTTTGTCATGTTGTATTCTATGCTACCAATATGAGCGAGAGCTTGCGCTTCCTGCATGGCCATCTCGCTACGAACAAGCTTTGCCTCGGCCTTTTTCTGTTGGCGCAGGTCATGCCACACGTCTAATAGCACAAGTTTGCCATTAAGGGGTACCTGCGTAAGCGAGACCTCCACGGGAAACACCTCACCATCAGAGGCCAAACGCAGCCACTCAAACCGGGCGTGCCCCGTCTCACGGGCAAGTCTGTCCCATTCCATCGCTTTCTCGCGAGATGGACTTCCGTCACTCTGCAACGGAGGTGAAAATGTTCCCGGATGCTTCCCAAGCAGTGCAGACTTGTCGGCGACCTTTATGAACCGTAATGCGGCATTATTGCAATCAATCAAGCCAGTCTCATCGAATAGTAGGTGAGCGTCAGAAGAGTGTTCAAAAAGTACGCGAAACTTCTCATTCGCCGCACAATCCTCGGTAACATCTCGCAGTATCCAGATTTCGCCGCCATTGTTCGTACATGCGGCGAACTCCACCTGCTTAAGTCCTCCGTCCTTCGCATGTATCGTGACACGCGAGGCCTTCGGGAAACCCAACATTCTGTCATTTTTGTATAAGTCCTCCACTTCTGCCGAACTATCGCGGTAGAGCAGCCGGAACCAAATTGATAGGGAGGCGATTTCCGACGACGAGTAACCTGTTATTTCCTCGGCAATTCGGTTCATGTAAAGTCGTTCGTTTTGAACGAACACAACACCTACGGGCAGGTTCTCTACAAGAGTCCATACCGAACTAGCCCTCGTTTGGCTAATTTTGCCAGAGGATCTGCGCTGCCTAACGTAACTAACAACCGACACCACTGCGGTGACGTAAAGACAGATCGCAGCAAAGCCAAGCACCACCGCTTCACACCAGGCAGATGCATAGAGGCGTGATGCTCTCGCTTGCAGCACCGATAGGTTAGCAGCGGACGGTTGTACCGCTTCTAGCCGTGCCGAAGGTAGTTTGTTGACGTGAGCGGCCTTGGTAACGGTTCGCGGATGTACAGCCGCTTGTTGGGACGAAGCACCAAGGTAACGAGTTGCTCGCCCAGCCGCTATGTTATTGCGAACAAACAGTGCCTCCGCGGCATCAGCTGTTCCAGTCTCCGATATTGCTGCCTCCATCTGGAATCCGGCCCCGTAAAGCGTTAGGGTTGCAAAAAATAACAGAAGGGCAAAGCACATTATAGCGGCCACAACTTCTACGTCGCGCCGCACGCCTATGCCCGTTCTTTGCGTTTCAACCATTGTGCCCGTTCTTGGCATCCAGATTACCGTGAAAACATTTTACCGACATTGTATCGAGAGTGTTGTGCCTACCACGATGGATAATTGGGCACCTGATATGGTTATGCCATAAATCAACTATCAAAACGTCGCGTGCAAGATTGTCGGAAATTCTCGAGCAGTTCTGAATAGGTGAATAAAACAATTCGAATAACATAATTACGAAGGCCGATAACAGGCTGGCCGTAAATACCGTGCACAAACCTCGACAGTAGGTATTTGCGACTAAGGTTTCAACAACTGTGCTTAACATAGCATCCACGGCTAGTACCCGCAAACTGCAGAGGGGTTGCTGCGCCGGTGCTGCCAGTGCTGCCGCGCGTACGGCCCACCGCATCCGCCGCGAAGTAGGCGCTGCCGCCTATGCCGTGTTGGCTCACACCTGGCGGGTTGGTGCCGACGCCGTTTTGCAGCAGCGGACTGCCTGCCGATGCCCCAGCATACAGCACACCGGTTAGCGCGCCGCCGCTGCCCTGGCCCACGCGCTGGTCATCACCGTTGTACGCGTAGTTTACCACCGAACCGCCAGGCTGAAATCACAAGATTCGAACGGTTCATCCGCGAGTCAAACATCCTTGTATAATGTGGACAATATTAAATATGGACATTATTGCTCCAAGAATTACCAAGGTGACGAACGCTATCAATAACGATAGTTGTAATAGTGTAATATAGTGCTTGGCTTTCTCGCATTGCAACGATGCCACCGGTCCCAATGCCCGATTGATTTCAGGTGGTTCAACTTGATTCTCGTTGCTCGCGCGAGCCCCGCTACGGTGCGTACGCAGATGCACCGCCGTATCGATAATCGGTCCAAGCAGTTCAATGCAGTATAAACCAACCCAGGCCGGCGACTGGAACAAGTCTCTGTGGCAGTGCACTCGCACAAACAATGCAATTGACACCGTCAGTAGAACGATACCCCGGCTAATTCGAGACTTTCCCCAGAGTTAATAGGCGCCTACCAGAAGAAGAAACGTTAGAAAATCATTGGTACCACGCCAAATAGTTAGGACATTTGAGCAATTCGTACAACAAAAAATGGTCATGAAATGAATTTCCCAACTTACCCCGCTCGTAACGGTGTTAGCAGTAATGGTCACACTGTTAAACACTGATCGTTGATCGGCGGGAGGGGTTGCAGAAGGTAAATTGCACCTGCGGCACACCCCCATCATCCTCCGTTACCACCAATTCATCAGATGGCCCACTCCGACAATACCAACAACTATGCCGACTCCTATTACTACCGCGCCACCAACAATAGCCACTGTTCCGATACCCACTGCAGTAGCAGTACCAGCGCCTAACATCGATATTCCGCCTGCTATCAGTCCGGCACCGGATGAAACACCTAATGCCGGGCACATTACTCCGCCCACGATATTCCAACGGTAAATCCCCCACGGCCCGGATGCGCAACGTATTCTAAATTACCGCCAACCGAGGCTACAACACCGAAAGCGGCATTAGACATGCCTCCCGCGGTCTAAGGCGTGTTGAAATCCCTTACTTGTTGGCAGAATTTAGTCCAGGCGTCCAGCCCCGTGGGGTCAAGGCGCACAAGCGGGTTGTTGTCGCAGTAGGCGTACCAGTTGCTGCCTGCCTGCGCAGGGTCGCTGCTCAGGAGGCGCCCTATGCTCGCATCGTAGTACCGGTGGCCTAGCAGCAGCAGTCCCGTGGCCGCGTCCGCCTGGTAGCCGCTGGTGCCCGCAAACTGAACAGGGGTTGCGGTGCTGCCGCTGCGCGTGAGCGTTTCGCCAAACGCATCGTACTGCAGCGCGTCTGTCGCTGCGCCGGTGCTGCCAGTAATGCCGCGCGTACTGCCCAGCGCATCCGCTGCAAAGTAGGCGCTGCCGCCTGTGCCGTGCTGGCTTACGCCTGGCGTGTAGGTGCCGCCGCCGTTCTGCAGTAGCGGACTGCCTGCCGAAGCCCCCGCGTACAGCTCACCGGTTAGCGCGCCACCGCTGCCCTGGCCCACGCGCTGGTCATCACCGTTGTACGCGTAGTTTACCACCGAACCGCCAGGCTGAACGATAGACGTCACCCGGCTGGTGTAGGGGTCATCGGTTTACTTGTGCGGGGTTGGCCGCTGCTGTTTCACGAGATCATCCTCGAGTTGTTCATGTTGAAGCAGATTATAGGTTTGCTGCCATGATTTTATCTCGGACCGCAGAGTCGCTATCGACCGGGGAATATCGTAGTTCACCTTGATACCTAACGAGACGTTATATGCGGCAATAGCTTCCCGGGCGTATTTGATCATGGTCAAGAAGGTTAGCGACGTAGAGTTGGGTTCGACTTGAATAATCTGGTCAATAGCCTCATACGTGCCACCGATTTCATCCCAATATTTCGCGTTGTTGGGCTCTAATCTCGCTGCCTGCTTATAGTACGCAATAGCTGAGAGCAGATCGCGAACTGTTGCATCCTTGAATAAAAACCCACGGCCGTAAACAGTTCCAAGCATATTCCATACCTCAGGGTTGCGTGGCTCTATTTTTAGCGCGGCATTCAGCCTGCGCACTGTTAAGTGACTTCCAATGACGTCGAATCCACAAGAGGAAAGCGCTATTGCGTAATATCGATCGGCATCACTTACAAGTTTGGCCCGCTTCGCTGGCAGATTCCAGACATGAGAAGCGTTTAACTTTTGGTAGACTGCAATCTTCTCGGAGTCGGGGCTCAGGTTAACCGCTGCGAGGCATGCCATTCCATAATTGCCCAGGCGGTAGTAGCAGATTGCTGCCGCTGTGGAAACGATTGGTATATGCGTCCCAGATACTACGCTTTCATACCGGCCAGGCGAAAAGGGAGGCTTGCGATTGATCAGCCTCAACGTTTGTGCCGAATCAACATAAAAATCCGAGGGTAACTCACCCGTTTTGCCGTAAAACCAACGCGCACAATAGAACATAAGCGCATGAACGTAATCACGCTCGTACTCGTAAAGTTGGCCCAGCTCGTCGCACGCAAAAAACAACTGCATCCGCACCATCTTTTTTAAGGCGTGACCATTGTCCGATAACTCCTGCAACGAATGCCGGTCCACTTGCATGCGCTTCAAACCGTCCTTTATCGCTTGTGGCATGTTGCCTGCACGGATGTCGCCATCCACCATGTCCTCAATTCGGGAATCACGTACCACATACGGCTGGAATTGGTCCATAAGACGAGCATCAGCAGGTGATAACGGCATCCCGTGCGGGTTATATCCATCAGCAGCACTCTGCAGCGGCGTCATTCCAAGTGCAAGCACAAGACAACTTATACAAACGAACTGAACTATATTCACGTTCGTTCGTTGTTTCGGTATAGGTAACATTACAAAGCTCCTCATCATTAGTGATTCCGTGCTGCAGCAATGCATTTCCTAAACTGCATGTTGCTTTTCATCGTGTTCCTTCAATTCTGATAGAAACTTGGATTACTGGCTTTAGGAGTTCTGGAAAGCTAAGATCCAGACCGGAAAAGGATACGTATAGGGGCTATCAACATTTGCCCTCAAGATCGGTGTTGAAAGGCTCCAAGCACCACCAGCGAACTTCACCGTGCCATTCCAATTCCAAGTTAGGCCCTCAATGGGCACATAATCGCTGCCAGCGCCAGGTGGTTGGTACATTACATAGGTTTTAAAGCTGTCACCGATTTGATTGTATTGCGAGATACCGGCTGGCGGTGGGTTGGCCAGCGTGAGGAATGGCCCATCTGCAAAGGTTCCTTCTGTTCCGTCGGCGTAGAACGGGGGGTTGGCCGGCAGTCAGTATACGTAAGGACATGCGTTATCCAACCCAAAACTGCTAGAACTGTTGCCCGGCCGGTTTGGCTCGATAAGCTGAACGAACATCCATAACCCGTCAGGGTATGCCTGTTTTGGCAGCACGAAGGCCGCCGGGGTTGTTACCGTATCCTTCCAGACAATACCCACGTATTCCCCAGCTACAATTGGGCTGGCGATGGTTAACGCCCCTAATTCATTTCATTTCAAAACAATATCGCTCTTCTGGAGACCACCTAGCACGAAAGTCACTGGCTTCACATCTATCGGCACCCTTTGTAAAACGGCAATCTTGGGAAGTCCGTTGGCGGGTTTCGTCACTACATTAGGCGTCTGTGGGACACCAGACGTTACAGCACAGTTAAATTTGACGCCGCTGCTTACATCGTGTCGGCAAAACTGAGAGGTATAACTTGCATTGCTGGTTGGCACCTTCCCCATATCGACGAAGTCGCCTTGGGTGCCGCCGTTGTTGAAACTGTAGGTCCATGATTCGAAGGGGTATGCGGTGCCAGAAGATGAAGCCCATGTGTACGTCAATGGCACAAGATCACCGTCATCCACTGTTGCGGTACACAGTTGCCCGGTCAGAAGGTTATCGACAGTGGGAGAATCTACCCCGCCACTCGTTTCCACATCCAGATTTGCAATGTTAAGCGTGTCGTAATCCTCAGCCGACGAGGGATCAAAAGACTCTACAGCAGAGAAACAATGTGCTTCAACAGATGAATTTTGGTCCAGGGACCATTGCACCTGGTTGTTATTTACTGGCAATATCTGATAGTTAATGCCATGTATGACTCCATGGGACTGGAACTCTGTCGCCGATTGGAAACCGTAGCTTGCGTTAATCGCACCGTTAATTGCTTCCTGATCTGTATCCCATTGTCCCTGTACCTGCTCTGTAACCAACACCTGGGATGGCGGTGGTGCCCCATCCGGCGCGACCCACGTTGCAGTAAAATTCCATGTAACCCCGGCATCCACGGTATAAGCCTGGAAGGGAAGTGTCATGAAGGTCACACCCGCTTCTAATGAGGCTGAATTCTCTCCAGTAGAAGTTGAATCCGTTGCCCCTGCGCTCAACGAAGGCTGCACAGATATTTGCCAATAATCTGGCCGGCTGCTTGGAGGTGTCTGAGCGAATACGCGCTTCGCCGACGCCGCATAAAGTAGTACAATGAACGAAACAAGCACCATCGGTATGGCTAATCTTGCACGGAACATCATTGCATGCCTCCAATCGGCATACTTGGGCACCGGGACTATTCCACAATTGACTTGTTACCCGATCCACCAATCCCTGTACGTCCCCAGATGTGTTTCATCTGGTAATGGGTTAGAGGGCGGTATGCACGGTGCGAAGGTTTATGCTGCTGCTGCGCGGTGCTGCCGCTGCGCGTGAGCGTTTCGCCAAACGCATCGGACTGCAGCGCGTCGGTCGCTACGCCGGTGCTGCCAGTGATGCCGCGCGTACTGCCCAGCGCATCCGCTGCAAAGTAGGCGCTACCGCCCGTGCCGTGCTGGCTTACGCCGGGCGTATAGGTGCCGACGCCGTTTTGCAGCAGCGGACTGCCTGCCGAAGCCCCCGCGTACAGCTCACCGGTTAGCGCGCCACCGCTGCCCTGCCCCACGCGCCGGTCATCACCGTTGTACGCGTAGTTTACCACCGAACCGCCAGGCTGAACTATAGACGTTACCGCTACGGACTCCAATAGGGGAAGTCTGCAGCGGCCCGCCCTGAGATCTAAAACAAGTCTACAGGAAGTTCTACGGTACCGTCACCACCTATGATCTCTCCGTTAGGACCTATGTAGCCCTCCGGTATTCCATCCTGCGCAGGTGGAGGGTTGGAAGGGCCTGTGCCTTCAGTTGGATTTGTAAGATGCTCAATGAGACGGTCTAACTTCTGGTTGATCTCATCCACCGCCTGTTCAAGTCTGTCCAATCTGGCGTCTATATCGTCCTCAGCTTTATCGATGGACTTTTCTAGGTCGTCTTTACTCTTAGTGATCTTTCGCCACATTTTGCCGACTCCGTCCTTGATCTTATCTATCCCAATATCTCGGGCAACATCTTTAGCTCCGTCTACGATGTCTTTCCACCACGGAAACAGTCCCGTGGGGTCAAGGCGCACAAGTGGGTTATTGTCGCAGTAGGCGTACCAGTTGCTGCCTGCCTGCGCCGGGTCGCTGCTAAGGAACCGCCCTATGCTCGCGTCATAGTACCGGTGGCCTAGCAGCAGCAGCCCGGTGGCCGCATCCGCATGGTAGCCGCTGGTGCCCGCAAACTGAACAGGGGTTGCGGTGCTGCCGCTGCGCGTGAGCGTTTCGCCAAATGCATCGTACTGCAACGCGTCGGTCGCTGCGCCGGTGCTGCCAGTGATGCCGCGCGTACTGCCCAGCGCATCCGCTGCGAAGTAGGCGTTGCCGCCTGTGCCGTGCTAGCTTACGCCTGGCGTGTAGGTGCCGCCGCCGTTCTGCAGCAGCGGACTGCCTGCCGGTGCCCCCGCGTACAGCTCACCGGTTAGCGAGCCACCGCTGTTGAACAAAATCGTAGGCGGGAGAACCGCGCCTAGTTCAGTTTCTTAATGTTCGGCAGTTAGTGTCGGTAACTAATTTGCCGAATTGCCGACAATTCCCTTGCTGCGATAAGAGAGCTGCCCTA